>NZ_JBTNDD010000004.1:0-280665 GCF_054511195.1 Arthrobacter sp. Sr33
CAGGTGTTCTCCGGCGCGATCATCCCTGCCCTGACTAACTGAGCGGCACACCGGCGCTGGTGGGCCACCGAACGCTGCAAGAACCACGCCACTTATCGCTGCGATCCACATCCTTCACCGCTCAGCTCGCGTCCGCTGTTTGAGACCCAATCTGCCGGTGGGAGATGGTCAACTGCCTCGACCAGACTGCCCAGTTCGACGGTGTCGGGCAGCACCGTGTCGGCCTCCTGCCCGGCTCCGGCTCCGACGTCGTCGGCCGGTTCGGTGGCGGGCGTGGACCAGAGCCTACGTCGGGCCAGTTGCCTGGACCAGTCACCCAGGGCCATGATGTCTGCCGCGCCGATCCGCCAGCGGGCGCTCGAAAGCAATCGCAGCAGGGAATCGGATCGATCCGGGTCGCCGAGCACCCGCAGCACTGCGAGCAGTTCAACGATTTCGGGTGTGCGGAGCAAGCCCCCAAGTCCCACAATCTGCACCGGAATGCCACGCTTCGCCAGCTCCTGACGGATGGGTTCAAACTGCCGCCGCCCACGGCATAGGACTGCGACGGTCGGTTTGAGCGCCCGGCCCTCGGCACCGACCTCAAAACCTCGCCGTCGATGGTGCTCCACCTGGTCCGCCAGGGCAGCGGCCTCACCCGTAACCGTTTCGCCGTCCAGCTGTACCGATGCTTCGCACAGGTACCTACCCAGATACACCTCCCCCACTCCTGCCCGGGGTTTCGGTTCCAGCGGAGGGACGAACAGGGTAGAGCTGCGCAGCCAGCTGGGTTGACGATTGAGTTCGGAGGCAACAGCGTTGGCTGCCGCGAGAATACTGGTGCCGTTGCGCCAGGCGACCGAAAGGTTGGCGACCGATGAAGGGCGTAACCCGTCGTCGGCGGTGAGGGGGAACGTGGTGCGGAACGTTCCCAGTTGACCGGCCGAAGCTCCGCGGAAACCATAGATCGACTGGTGGGGGTCCCCCACAGCGGTCACCGCCCGGCCGTCGCCGAAGAGCTTTGAGAACAACACCATCTGTGCAAACGAGGTGTCCTGGAATTCGTCCAGCAGGACTACCCGGAATTTCTGGCGCTCCATTTCCACCGCCTCGGGGATGTCGCTGACAATCCTTGCTGCGAGAGCAACCAGATCACCGAAGTCCAGCTGCCGACGGGTGTGTTTGGCATCTGAATAGTGTTCGACCAGTTCGGTGACGGTCACCCGGGTTCGCAGTTTGTCCAGCAGCCTGGCAACAGCCTGTGCCGGGCGGCGCGTTGTGCCCGTCGCGTATTCCAGCTCACCGACGGCCGAGATGTGTTCCCTCAGCACCGCCCTCACTTCGGCCGGTGTCACCAGATGTTCAGCGCATTCCCCGGCCATGGTGAGGACCGCCTTGACCAGGGTGGACTTCGCGGCACTGAAATGCTCCCATTCCCCCTCATACGCTTCCACCACGGAACTGGCCAGTTGCCAGGCCTGTGCAGCACCGAGCAGCACCGAGTCCCGCTCCACCCCGATGCGCAATCCATAGTCCTGGACAATCGAGTTGGCGTACGAGTGATAGGTCGACACGCTCGGGTCTAGCCGGTCCTCGTCGGTGCCTTCATATCCGGCCGCGTCCAACGCTGGGTACAGTGCCGACAATTGCTGCCGGATCCGGGTGGACAACTCTCCGGCTGCCTTTTTGGTGAAAGTTACACCCAGGATCTGCTCCGGCCGGACCAGTGCGTTGGCTACCAACCAAACCACCCGGTCAGCCATGGTCTTGGTCTTACCTGATCCGGCGCCCGCAATGACGAGCAGCGGCTCGAGCGGCGCTTCAATAATGGTGACCTGATCTGGTGTGGGGTACTGCACTGGTGAAGTGGGATCACGGTGCAGTAGTTCAGCGAGTTCTCTGGCAGAAAACCGCTGGGCCACCCGATTGGCGGGCACTCCACCAGTTGCGACCGGGGCTGCTGCGCTGCTCATTCGGTCACCTGCCGTCCCTCTTGGCACAGCGGACAGATTTCGGGCAGTCGACAACCTGACCCACCGTGGCCTGATCGCTTCGGATCATGCACCGTATCGAACTGAGCTGACGACATAAGACGTGCTGCTTCCTCGATCATTTCCCGGGCCCACCCATCGTCGGCCGCCAGGGCGGGTTGCTGCTGGACTCCCGCTTCCTTGCGGGTGGTTCCCAGCTGGACCAGGGCGGCCCCACCCGATCCTGCGACCTGCCCAGCAGAGAGTGCCCCCTCATTCACGGCGACCTGGTAGGAGGCCAACTGCGGGTGCCGGTCCAGATCCGCCAGCGAGGGCGAGGACTTGCCGGTTTTCAGGTCGACTATGACCAGCCTGCCCTCAGCATCGATTTCCAGCCGGTCGATCTGCCCCCTCAATCTCGCGACGCGCGGGGCATCCCCGATTGCCACCTCCAGGTCCACTTCGAAATCGACCTCAGTGCCGACCAGTGACCGACCTGCCTGCCGCATCGCAATCACGTAGCCAGCGAGCTTCCGCACCATCTGTTCGGCACGCTGAAAATCGATCCTCCCCTCCCAGTTCTCCTTCATCCCGAGGGAAGGCCAACGGCGCTGCAACTCCTCAACGTATTGACTACCGGTGGCATCCGGGAAGTCCTGGGCAATGCTGTGCACCAGCGTTCCCAGAGACCGCGCGAAGTCCATCGTCGGCTCACCGCCGACCGCCGATACAAACCAGTTCAACGGTGATTTCAGGACAGCATCAACCTTGGAAGGAGACACCGGGATGGGCTGGTCGCCGGGCACCACCGGTGCGCTGGAGGAGAGCTCCTGGAGGCCCCACCACTCACGGGGGTGGGCTCCCGGCACCGTAGGAGAATGGTTGACCATAGCGCCCAGATGGTGGGTCGCTTCCCGAGAGAGTTCAGGGTATGCGGTCGCTTGCTGAGCATACTTCCTCAGCTCAGCCACGAGCGCGCGCAGCGTCAGCGGGCGTTGCACCTCGGTCCGGGACCGCTCCAATTGACCGGGGGGCAACGGATCCACCAGGTCCAGGAACGGTGAGGGCTGTGCCTCATCGGATGCCACGGCACAGCAAATCAATTCTTCGGTGGCCCGGGATACGGCGACCGAGAAGCTGCGAAGCTCGTCGAAGCGGATCTCCTGCATCAGGATCAACGGGTCGCGGTGCCGGCGAAAATCCGCTCCGTAATCCATCAGCGCGGTGAGTTCGCCTGAACCGAGCAATTCCCCTCTGAGCCGCAGATTGGGCCAGGTCCCCTCCTGGATACCTGCCACGATCACCACCGGCCATTCCCGACCGGAAGCGCTGGCGGGGGTGAGCAGCGCCACGGATTCCTGGTTCTGGGCGCGCGGCGCCAACGTGTCCATTGGCAGTTCCTGGCTGGTCAGGTACTCGAGGAACCGGGCCGGCGCCGCCCCGGGCACCTGGTCGACGAACCGTTCGGCCGTCTGGAACAGGGCCACTACTGCGTCGAGGTCGCGGTCAGCGCGGGCAGCGGACGCTCCCTCGGCAACCGCTGAGTCGGCCCATTGAGTTGACCACCCTGAGGCCTCCCACAGCGCCCACAACACCGTCTCGGGGTTGGCTCCCTCCGCCTCAAGAGCTGACGTTCCGGCTGAGATCATCCGCGCGACCCTTCGTGCCGCTTTACCGCCCTGCATCCCTGGGCCAATCAGCGAGGGGTCGGTGAGTGCCTCAACCAGCAACTCGTCGCTGGTCCTCCCCCGGCCGGCCGCCACTTCCGTCTGGCGAAGGCTCTGCCGCAACCGGCGGAGCTCAAGTGTCCCCGCGCCGCCTACCCGTGATGATAGTAAGGACACGGCTAACGCCGCATCCAGGGTCACCTGGCCCAGGACGACCCCAAAAATGTCCAGTAACGGCTTCACCGCTGGTTCGTCACGAATGGCCCGCTCCGCTGCCGGAACGTTGACCGCAATCCCCTGTCCGGTCAGATAACGCTGAAACTCGGCCAGTTGGGCCCCGGTCCTCACGATCACTGCAATGTCGCCGAGACTCCGTCCCGCGAAGAGTTGTGCCTCAAGGATCCGTTGCGCCACATACCGCAGCTCATGGAATGAGGAATCCACCAGATGCGCGGAGACCGACCCCACCTCATTGAGAATTGTTGGGCCCTGCGGTGCAGGCTCCAGCGTTCTGTACGCGCCCGCACCGCCGACGATCGAAATGCGCGAGGCCACGTTTTGCCATGCCTCCGCCAACGGCCCGGTCAGCCGGTGGGAGGTCCTGAGCGCAACCGTCAGCAGCTTGGTGTTCCCCGTGAGGTCCTGTGCCAGTCTGCCGGTCAGCTCAGGCCGGGCGCCCCTGAAGCCGTGAACGACGGTGTCCGGGCACGACGCCACGAGGACGTCGCTGTCCCTGCCCAGCAGGGTGAACAGGGCATGGACAGCCGCGTTCGACTCCTGGTAGTCGTCTACGAGAATGAGCTGCAGCCGGGATCGCTCCTGTGCCAGCAGATCCGCGTCGACCTCCAGCAGGTTCCGGGCCGCGGTAAGCACGCCCGCCGGATCGAATGCCTCGGGCATCCGCAGATCCAGGACGTCGCGGTACTCCTGGTACAGCTGGGCGCCCGCTGTCCAGTCTGGACGGTTGAAACGACGCCCCAGGTCAGCCAGTTCATCCGGATGCATTCCGTACTCGCTGACCCGGTCGAAAAGCTCCCGCACCTCTTGCCTGAACCCTCTGGTGGAAAGGGCGAGGGTCAAACCCTCCGGCCACCCCAGCGGTGTCGCCCCGGGCCGGTTGTGACCGTCCAGGAGCTCCTTGATGATTAGGTCCTGTTCCGCGCCGGAGAGGAGACGGGGGCTGCGAATCAGCTCGGGGATCCGTCCCTCAATTCGCGCCCTGCGGATCAGGTCAAAGGCATAAGACGCCCAGGTCCGTGCTGGTGCTGCGCTTAGGCTGCGGTTCAGGCGGGAGGTCAACGCGTCACGAAGCCGTGCTGCGCTCAGGCGGGACGGCGCCAGCATCAGGACTGAGGCCGGATCCAGCCCGTCCTGATCGATCCGCCGCACCGCCGCTTCGACCAGCACGGTTGACTTGCCGGTCCCTGGGCCGCCCAACACCAGCACCGGTCCGCTACCGGCGCCAAGAGCAACGATTTCTGCCTGTTCAGGGCTAAGGACCGGCGCCGTGGCTGACGGTTGCCCGGCCCGCGCATCTCCTGCTGTTACCAATCGTGGTCTGGCGTTCATGGTTTCAGCCAATCATGCGGGTCTGACGTTTTAGGGATCGGCTCCGAACCCCCGGCCAGTGCGGAACGGGTCACCTCGATTGCGCCCCGTTCGGTTTCGGTTGGGTTCCATCGGGCCGCAGCCATCTCGATCGTGTACCCCGGCTCCGACCGGGCCTGGGATCGGGTATCCCCGCTGGTTCGCAGCGGGGTCCCCTCAGCCACATAACGGGGTAAAGCCTCTGCGCTGTGGCCGAGCGGAGGAAGGCCGCTGGCGCGGACCACCCGCCACCACGGCGTACCGTCGCCGCACCGGGACATTGCGGCACCGACCTGCCGGGGGCCAGCGCACTCCAGCAGCTCGGAGATGTCGCCATAGGAAAGGACGGAACCGCCAGGAATCATTCCTGCTATCTCGTACACCGCCTCGGCGAATTCATCATTCATGAATTCCAGCCTAACCGGACCCACCTCACCCGAAATGTCGGTGCCGGAGGATAGCGTCAAAGGCATGGATAGCTGGCATCACCACCCACGAGCGGCCTTTGACCTCGAGACCACTGGACGCGACCCGCTGGCGGCCCGGATTGTCACCGCGTCGATAGTGCTGGTGGACGCGGATGGCTCAGCGCTTGAGCAACATGAGTGGTTGGCCGACCCCGGTGTTGAGATCCCCCTGGAGGCTGCAGCAATCCATGGGGTCAGCACCGAGCGGGCCCGTGCCGAGGGCCAACCGGTGGCCCGGGTAGTGCAGGAAATCGCCGCAGTCCTGAATCGTCTGTTCACAGCGGGAATTCCCGTCCTGGCTTTCAACGCACGCTACGACTTCACTGTGCTGGCCAGTGAAGGTGCCCGGCATGCGGTACCCGTACCCCATCCGTTCCCGGTCCTCGACCCGTACATCATGGACAAGCAGGCTGATCGTTTCCGCCGTGGAAAACGGACCCTGACAGCTATGTCTGAACACTATGGGGTGGCGTTTGAAAACGCCCACACGTCGGCCGCGGATGTGCTGGCAACCTTGCAGGTCGCGGCGGTCCTTGCCGAACGCTTCCCGCATCTGCAACGTCCTGCAGGAGTACTTCATGCATCGCAGGTGGTGTGGGCGGCCCGGCAGGCCGCGAGCTTCCAGGAATACCTCCGCCGCGACGATCCGGCGGCAGTCGTTGAAGGGCGCTGGCCCGCGATCGCCTCCTAGGGACATCACGGGAACGCCGCCGCGAGTCCACTTTTCCGAAGATTCTTCGATCTGGAGGCGGGGATGCCCCAGACGGCGCCCGATGAGTGATTCAGGGCACTAAAGTTCAGTCACTTCTTTCATGCGTGTGATGATGGCTTGGGCGTCGATCGATTCGCCCTCCGGCCGTGATACACCCGATCATCCGGCCGTCGCCAGCAACCATGAGGGCCCATGATCACAGTTTCCGACCTGCGTAAGACCTACCAGCAGGGCAGCCGCACCATTACCGCCCTTGACGGGGTGAGCCTGACCGTGCCCCGCGGGTCGATCCACGGCATCATCGGTCATTCCGGTGCGGGAAAGTCGACCCTCGTGCGGTGCCTGACCCTGCTGGACCGCCCCAGCTCCGGGTCGGTCACCATTGACGGTCGTGAACTGACCGCTGTCAAGGATTCAGAGATCCGCACTGCGCGCCGTCGAATTGGAATGGTCTTCCAGCACGCCAACCTGATGGATTCCCGCACGGCTGCCCAGAATGTGGCGCACCCCCTGGAACTGGTGAAGACCCCCAAGGCAGATATCTCTTCCACGGTGGCACGTCTCCTGGATCTGGTGGGATTGGCTGGCTTCGCCGATGCCTACCCGTCGCAGTTATCCGGTGGCCAGAAGCAGCGGGTGGGTATTGCCCGGGCGCTCGCCTCCGATCCCGACGTGCTGCTCTGCGACGAGCCCACCTCGGCACTCGATCCAACCACCACTGACGACATCCTGGATCTGATCCATAACCTCACTGACACGCTGGGCTTGACGGTGCTGATCATCACCCATGAGATGAACGTCGTGAAGCGCATCTGCGATTCGGTATCGCTGCTGGAGGATGGCCGGGTGGTGGAACATGGCAGGCTGCAGGACGTGGCGGCCCAGCTCGACGGAAAGCTGTCACGGGCGCTGCTGCCGCTACCAGCCCATCGGCCAGGAAGAATGCCAGCGCTCGAACTGCTCCTAGCGGGGGATGTCGCGTCAGCGCCGGTCCTGTCCGATCTGGGCCGACGGTTCGATCTGAGCATCAATGTTCTGGCTGGCAGCGTCGAAAATCTCGCCGACAGCCGCTTCGGCCGGCTACGAATCGAAGTGAGTGAGCTGGCGCCAGTCGAAGAAATGCTGCAGTACCTGCAGTCCCAGGGCGTCGCGGCAAAGGTGGCATGATGGATTTTTTTGATCAGCTCTTCACTAACCCAGGCATCACCCGTGCCCTGCCCGAAGAATTCGCAGCAACGATGCAGATGATCGGCATCTCGGGCTTCTTCACCCTTCTGGTGGGGTTGCCGTTGGGCGTGTTTCTTTCCGCCAGCGCCCCCGACGGGTTGCGGCCGATGCCCCTGACCAACAAGGTGATCAGCGGCGTCGTCGTCAATATCACCCGTTCCATTCCGTTCGCCATCCTGATGGTGTCACTGATCCCGCTCGCCCGGCTCCTGACCGGCACCTCGATCGGACCGGTTGCGGCATCGGTATCACTAAGCATCGGCGCCATCCCGTTCTTCGCCCGACTGGTCGAAACCTCCCTCCGCGACGTCAGTTCAGGCAAGATCGACGCTGCTCTCGTGATGGGTTCCACCCGAATGCAGGTGGTGACCAAGGTGCTCCTCCGTGAGGCGCTCCCGGGTCTGATTGCCGCGCTCACGACGACGCTGGTCACCCTGGTCGGCTACTCGGCGATGGCCGGCATCATCGGCGGCGGTGGTCTCGGCCGACTCGCCTACAACTACGGCCTCCAACGGTTCGACACCACCGTCATGGTGGTGGTAATCATCATCATCGTCCTCATCGTGCAGGCCATTCAGCTCGCCGGGGACTGGGCTGCGCGCCGGGTGGATCACCGCTCGGCAGCGACGGCCGGGAGCGGTAAACGGCTGCGTCGCAAGGCTGCGGTCCAGGTGGTCGGCAGCTGACGCCGTCGCCGTTCCCAACACTCACTGCCTGCACCTACTTTTGTACGCCCCTTGAAAGGAAACCTGTTCTATTGCGTAAGTTACTCACCCTCGCTGCTACCGGCGTCGCTGCTACCCTCATGCTGAGCGCCTGTGGCGGTTCAGCCGACACCGAGGTCGTCTCCTCACTGGATCCCGCCAACCCGCAAACCATCACCGTTGGGGCGAGCCCGCAGCCCCACGCCCGGATCCTTGAGTTCGTCGACGAGAATCTCGCCGAGGAAGCGGGACTCGACCTCGAGATCACCGAGTTCGACGATTACACCACCCCGAATATCGCGCTCAGCGACGGTGACCTGGACGCCAACTACTTCCAGCACCTGCCGTATTTCAACAGCCAGGTTGAAGGCCAGGGGTACGACTTCGCCCACGGCGAGGGCGTCCACATCGAGCCGTATGCTGCCTTCTCCGAGCAGCATGAGGACGTCTCGGACATCCCCGAGGGCGGACGCATCGCCATCACCAACGACCCCTCCAATCAGGCCCGCGCACTGACGCTGTTGCAGGATGCCGGGATTCTTGAGGGCATTGCCGAGGACGCCTCAGTACTTGCGCTCTCCGACGAGCAGAACCCGATGGGCCTGGAGTTCATCGAGAACCAGCCCGAACTGCTGCTCAACGATCTCCAGGACCCCAGCGTTGACCTGGCCATCATCAATGGCAACTACATTCTCGACGCGGGTCTCAGCACCGCTGATGCCCTCGTCGTTGAATCGCTTGATGGCAATCCCTACGCCAATTTCCTGGCCTGGAACACCGCTTCAGACGGTGATGCACGGATCGCGAAGCTCGAGGAGCTGTTGCACTCCCCCGAGGTCAAGGCCTACATCGAGGAACAGTGGCCCAGCGGAGACGTCGCTCCCGCGTCCTAGCCCACACCAGGGAACCCCGCATAGAAACGGCTTTCGTTTCCGTGCGGGGTTCCCTTGTTTGTGCCTGGGTGTCAGTCGACAGGCGTCAGCCGACGGGCGTCGCTCCTGCTGCGGCAGCCGCAGCAGCAGGCAACGCGTCGTAGATCCGGTTCATGGCTGCGTCGTCGTGCGCGGAGGACAGGAACCACGCCTCAAAGACGGACGGCGGCAGATAGACACCCGACTCCAGCATTGAATGGAAGAACGGGGCGTAGCGGTAGGAGTCCTGGGCCAGCGCCTCGGCGTAGTTGTGGACGCCGCCCGCCGACGTCCCGAAGGCCACGCTGAACAGGTTCCCTGCCCGCTGGATGGAATGGTCGACGCCGGCGCGATCCAGTTCGGTGGAGAGCGCGGCTGACAGTGCCAGGGAGTTCGAGTCGATCTGCTGGTAGACATCAGCGGTTGCATGGCTCAACTGGGCAACCCCGGCGGCCATTGCCAGCGGGTTCCCGGACAGGGTGCCCGCCTGGTACACGGGTCCCAGGGGAGCCAGGTAATTCATGACGTCCTCGCGACCGCCCAGGGCTGCTGCGGGGAGCCCGCCCCCGATCACCTTCCCGAAGGTCAGCAGGTCGGGGGTCCATGCTTCCTCGGCGCCGGCGGCGCCTCCGGTGAGGCCCCAATATCCACCCGGCCCCACCCTGAAGCCCGTGAGAACCTCGTCGACAATGAGCAGCGCGCCGTGGGCGGCGGTGATCCGGGACAGGCCCGCATTGAAGCCCGGCCCCGGTGTCACTACTCCCATATTGGCTGGCGCGGCCTCGGTGATGACAGCGGCGATTGAATCCCCGTGGTCGGCGAAAGCTGCTTCGACGGCTGCCAGGTCGTTGTAGGGCAGCACCAGGGTTTCCGCTGCGGTCGCGGCGGTGACCCCGGCCGAGCCGGGGAGCGCGAGGGTCGCCACACCGGACCCGGCTGCTGCCAGGAGGGAATCCAGATGACCGTGGTAGCAGCCAGCAAACTTCACGATCAGGTTGCGGCCGGTGAACCCGCGGGCCAGGCGGACCGCCGTCATGGTCGCCTCGGTACCCGTGGACACCATCCGCAGCCGTTCCACCGCTGGCACCCGATCCTTCACCAGTTGCGCCAGGTCAGCCTCGGCCGGGGTTGACGCGCCAAAGGACAGGCCGTTGTCCGCCGCACGGTGCACCGCGTCCAGCACCGCCGGGTGGCCGTGTCCGAGCAGAGCCGGACCCCAGGAACACACCAGGTCGACATACTCGCGACCGTCGGCGTCGGTGACGTGGGGGCCTTTGGCCGAGACCAGGAAGCGGGGGGTGCCACCGACCGATCCGAAAGCCCGGACCGGAGAGTTGACCCCGCCAGGCATGAGGGCTTGCGCCCGTGTGAACAATTCTTCTGAAACGGTCATGGTTTACTCCTTTAGCCAGCCGGCGAGTTCGGCGGCCCAGTAGGTCAGGATAATGTTCGCCCCGGCGCGTTTGATGCCGAGAACTGATTCTTCGATGGCCCGACGACGGTCGATCCAGCCATTCGCAGCGGCGGCCTCGATCATGGCGTACTCCCCCGAGATCTGGTAGGCGCCCACCGGTACAGGAGACAGCGCCGCAACATCAGCGAGGATGTCGAGGTAGCTCATTGCCGGTTTGACCATCACCATGTCTGCGCCTTCCTCGAGGTCCAGTTCGACCTCCAGGAGTGCTTCGCGGCGGTTTGCTGCGTCCATTTGGTAGGTTCGCCGGTCGCCCTTGAGCTGCGAATCGACTGCCTCACGGAACGGGCCGTAAAAGGCTGACGCGTATTTGGCGGCGTAGGCCAGAACGGCAGTTTCCTGATGCCCTGCCTCCTCAAGCGCCTGACGGATGACTGCCACTTGACCGTCCATCATGCCTGACGGACCGAGAACGTGCGCCCCGGCGTTGGCCTGGGCGACAGCCATTTCGGCATACACCGCGAGCGTCGCATCGTTGTCGACCGTTCCGTCGGACGCGAGCACGCCACAGTGCCCATGGTCGGTGAATTCGTCGAGGCAGACATCGCTCATGACCACCAGGTCGTCTCCCACCTCAGCCCGAACGTCAGCGATCGCCCGGTTCAGGACGCCGTCCGGGTCAAGCCCTGCGCTGCCCGTCGCATCGCGCTGGGCGGGGATACCAAAGAGCATGATCCCGCCGACACCCAACTGGACCGCCTCCGCGGCTGCACGCTTCAGCGACTCGGTGCTGTGCTGGACCACTCCGGGCATCGAGGAAATGGGGTGCGGGCTGGTGAGCCCCTCGCGGATGAACGCTGGCAGCACCAGTTCGGCGGGGCTCAGTCGGTGCTCGGCGGTCAGGCGCCTCAGCGCCGGAGTGGTCCGCAGCCGGCGTGGTCGGTGTTGGGGGAAACTCATGGGTGCTCCTCTTCTCTTGCAGTCAGCTTTTCACGTTCGGGGTGGTCCTGCATCGCGGCTGCGATCGCATCGGCGATCCCCGCGGGCGTCGGGTCGGCTGCTACCGCGGCGATGGGGATACCGCACCGTTGCGCTTCAGCAGCAGTGCTGGCACCGATCATGACGGCGGCGAGTCCGGCCGGAAAGCCTTCGGCGGGTGAGTGAGTGGTCCGTTCGCTCAACCTGCGGACGGTGCTGGGGGAAGTGAACACCACGGCATCGATAGCGCCAGCTGCGACAGCTGTCCAGAAACCGGCTGGGTCCAGTTCGGGCAGCTCGGGGCACCTATCCGGGGCTTCCGGTCCGCTGGCTCCAGTTCCATCGTGTTTAGCGGGTCCGTCAGGTCCTACACTGGCGGTGATCCGACGCGACGGGTCCGCCGGGTAGGACACGGTACGGTACGCGGTGATTTGCACCAGGTCCCAGCCCTGACCGCTGAGTAGGCGCTCAAGGGTGTCGGCTGCAATGTCGGCTTGCGGGAGGAGGATGCGACCCTCGGGTGCCAGCCCGCTGAAGGCGGCGGCCAGTCCGACGGCCGAACTCTCATGACCGGTCCGATCAGGCACCAGGTCAGCCCTCAGACCTTCGGCGAACAGCGCCCCGGCGGTCGCCTCCCCCACCGCCGCGATGAGTGTGCCGGACGGGACCGCTGAGCCAAGCGCAAGTCCACGGCGAGCCAACTGGTGTTTCAGCGCCCGAACCGTGGTGCTGCTGGTCGCCACGAGCCAGCTAAACGCTCCGCCGGCCAGGTCATCCAGGGCAGCCTCGAGCAATGCTGAGTCTTCGGGAGTCTCGAAGTCAATCAGGGGCAGCAGTTGCACTGCGGCCCCGCGCGAGTGCAGCTCCCCCACCGTCCGGACGGCGTGCTCAGCACCTCGCAGCAACACCACGCGGACACCCTCCAGCGGGTGATTACCGGAAGTTGGGGCTGGGGTCATTGGGCGGTGAGCGGAGCAATGCTCGCGGCACCAGCGGCCAGCAGATCCTCGGCAAGTCCCACGCCCAGCGCATCCGCGCCATCGACTGAGAGGTCCCCGCCGGAACGAGCCAGCCGGAGCAGTTGGGTTCCGTCAAGGCTGCACACCACAGCCTGCAGTGTAAGGACTTCGCCGGTCACCGTGGCGAGGGCCCCGATGGGGGCACTGCACCCTGCTTCGAGACGGCGCAGGACCGCCCGCTCGGCGGTGACTGCAAGCCGGGTGGTGGTGTGGTCGTAGTCCTTGAGGGCTGCAGCGAAGGGTGAGTCGAGGGCGTCACCGGTCCGGCATTCGACTGCCAGTGCACCCTGTCCGGGTGCAGGCAGCATCACTGCCGGGTCGATGAGCTCGGTAATGACGCTTTCGCGCCCCAACCGGAACAACCCGGCGGCAGCGAGCACCACCGCGTCGAGGTCACCCGGGCCCGACTCGCTCAGCCCGGCAACCCTGGCAAGGCGGGTGTCAACGTTGCCCCTGATGTCGATGACCTCCAGTCCGGGCCGTGCAGCACGTAGCTGGGCGGCCCGGCGCGGGGAACCCGTGCCCACCGTTGCACCGTCGGGGAGGGTGGCCAAGGTAAGCCCATCCCTGGCGCAAAGCGCATCACGGGTGTCCGCCCGTTCGGGAATGGCTGCGACGTTCAACCCCTCGGCGGGGACCGTCGGAAGGTCCTTGAGCGAGTGCACGGCAAGGTCGCAGCGGTCATCCAGAAGGGCATCGCGCAGCGCCGCAACAAACACGCCGGTTCCCCCGATCTGGGTGAGTGAACCCTTATGCACGTCACCCTCGGTGCGGATCCGGACCAGCTCGTGGACTGCGCCGCTGAGCGAGCTGATCCGCTCGGCAACCGTGGTGGTCTGGGTGAGCGCCAACGCACTGGCGCGGGTGCCCACCCGCAGGGGCCCGGTCACGAGGCGGGTGCCGTCCCCGGTAGTCCGACAGTCGAGTCCGCCGCGGCGACAGTGGGCTTGGGGCCCCTGCGGTTGGCGCAGCAGTTGGGCCGGCAGACATCGAACCAGGGTCCCAGGTTCGTGGCGGACGGCCGGTCGGCGATGTTGTTCTCCACCGTGCGTTCGCAGACCAGGTCGATCAGGCCCGCGACGAACTTGTCGTGGGTTCCCGGGGTGGGGACCCGCTCGGCGAGGACGCCCAGATCGGCGCAGGTCTCAAGGGCCTCGGTGTCGAGGTCCCATTTCACTTCCATGTGGTCGCTGACAAATCCGAGCGGAACGATGACGACGCCCTTGGTGCCCGCCGCGGCGAGATCCTTGATCGCATCGTTGATGTCGGGCTCCAGCCAGGGCACATGCGGGGCACCCGACCGTGATTGGTAGACAAGTGACCAGTCGACGCCGGCGGATTCCGGCACCCGGTCGAGCACAGCCTGGGCTGTGGCCAGGTGCTGGGCGACGTAGGCACCCTCGGCGTAGGCGGGCCCGCCGTCGGCCTCACCGTTGACCCGCGGCCCTGCGGCCTCGGCGTCGCCGGTGGGGATCGAGTGGGTGGCGAACAGGATATGGATTGGGGCGTCGGTTTCACCGCTGTCGGTCAGCTTCTGGCGCAGCGCTGAAAGACCGTTGGTCACACCCTCGACGAACGGCTCGACGAAACCGGGGTGGTCGAAGTATTGCCTGACCTTGTCTACCTCAAGCTTGCCTTCGAGGCCGGTCTCAACCAGGGCCATCCCCAGGTCTTCCCGGTACTGGCGGCAACTCGAGTAACAGGAGTAGGCGCTCGTGGTGACGGTGAGCACGCGGCGGTGTCCGGCGTCGTACGCCTCCTGCAGGGTGTCCGCGATGAACGGCGCCCAGTTGCGGTTGCCCCAGAACACCGGTAGATCGATGCCCCGGTTGGCCAGTTCGGCTTCCATTGCCGCCTTCAGCGCACGGTTCTGGGCGTTGATGGGGCTGATGCCGCCGTTGGCGCGGTAGTGGTGGGAGACCTCTTCGAGGCGTTCGTCGGGGATGCCGCGGCCACGGGTGACGTTCCGGAGGAAGGGAATGACATCTTCCTGACCCTCGGGTCCGCCGAAGGAGGCGAGCACAATGGCGTCGTAGTTTTTGGGCGCCATCCGCCCGTTGTCGTCCACGCCGTCGAGCGGGTGAAAGGCCTGAGCGGTCATCGGAGCACCTCTGCAATCCCGGCGGTATCGATCCGCCGTCCGGTGTAAAAGGGAATTTCGTCGCGCACGTGCCGCCTGGCCTCGGTTTCGCGGAGGTGGCGCATCAGGTCGACCAGGTCGACCAGGTCGGGTGCCTCAAGGGCGAGGATCCACTCCCAGTCGCCGAGGGCGAAGGAGGAGACGGTGTTGGAGAGGACCTGAGGGTAGTCACGGCCCTTCAAGCCGTGGTCGTACAGCATCTCGCGGCGCTCTTCCGACGGGAGGATGTACCAGTCATAGGAGCGGACAAACGGGTAGACACAGACCCATTCGGCCGGTGCCACGCCGCGTGAGAACGCCGGGGAGTGGCTCTTCGAGAATTCAGCGGCCCGGTGAACGCCCATGGCGGACCAGACAATCTCGGCCGTTGCGAATTCGGTGGTCCGACGGATCTTCCGGACGGCGGCCTGCAGTGCTTCGGGCTGGGAGCCATGCAACCAGACCATCACATCGGCGTCTTCGCGCATTCCGGAGACGTCGTAGAAGCCGCGCAGCGTCACCCCGTCGGCGTCGAGGGACTCGATGACCTGCTCAAGGGAGCCGGTGGCGGAGCCCTGTGTCACAGCGCTGCGTTTGAACACCGTCCACAGGGTGAAGAACAGCTCAGCCGCGGCGTCGTCGGCGGTGGCTGTTGAAGGATTTTGCGTGTGCTCCGTGCGGGTTTGCTCACTCATGGTACTAGTCTGCCCCTCAGTGAGGAGCAAACCGAAATCTGAGGTTCTACTGCGCGTAGAAAGTCGCGAAGATCACAGCCCAGTTGGGTCGCTGGCCTGCGGGGCCAACCGATCAGCGAGGGCTTTGGCTCTCACCCTGGCGTCGTCAATGACAGCGACCAGACCTGTCCCAGCGAGCCACGCACCAGTGATTTCAAGGTGGCGTTCCGAGGCCGCGGCGGCACGAACCCGTGCCACCAGGTCACGGTGACCTACCGAAGCGTGGGGCAGGGCACCGTTCCAGCGGACCACTTTCCATCCCACCACGTCAGCTTCATCAATGGTGGTCTCGAGGAGCGCTGAGGCGTCGGCGAGCGCTGCCCCGTAGAGCGCGGTGTCGTCGGCCAGTTCATCGCCGAGCTGACCTGCCCGCCCGTAGGAAAGCCTGAGCACGTGGCTGCCCGGGCCCGCCTGATCCGCGAGCCAGGACCATTTCGCGGTGGCGTGGGTGAGCGCTTTGGCGCTGACGCCCTCAGCCCCGGCTGCTACCAGCACCCCGGTCCCCCGCGGGTGGGCATCGAGTTCCGGAACGTCGACGACGAGGGTCACCAAAGCCACCCCCGGAACCGCCTGGGGTCGGTCCTCCCGCAGCCTTGGCAGTGCATCACCGAGAAGGTCGACGGCGCCTGGCCCGTCCACCGCCATCACCAGCGCCTCGGCTGCAATGGGGCCGCTGGCGGTGGTTACCGTCCAGCCCGTTCCCGACCGGGCGATTGAGAGCACCTCACTGTCCGGCCTGAGATCGGCTCCGCCAGCACGAAGTTCGTCGGTCAACGCAGCGGTGAGTTGGGCCATGCCCCCGCTCAGGCCCCCGACGGCCGAGCCGGCGGGCGCTGCAGCGCGCATGGCGCCCACTGCCGCACCGAGCGATCCGTGGTGCTTCATCATTTTGCGAAGTCCGGGCGCCACGGAATCAACGTCAAGGTCATCGGGATCAGCCGAGAACACTCCGCCGACAACCGGCGCGACCAGGCGGGTGAGGACGTCGATGCCCATCCGGGCGCGCACCACCTCGCCCAGGCTGATTCCCTCGTCTTTGTACAGGCTGCCCAGCGGGAGCACCTTGTCCAGTGATGCCCGCAACGCCCCAGCCCTGCCGATGGCCCGCACGATCTCGGGGTCGAGTACATCCGCGGGAATACCGAGGATGCCGCTACGAGGCAGGGGCATGGCACTGTGCTGGGGGTCTTTGCCGGGGAACCTGATCCACGCTCCCGCCGGGTTAGGGATGACGAGGCGGTCGGCCAGGCCAAGCTGACGTGCCAGGGCGGGCACAGTGTCCGAACGGGTGGAATACGATTCAGCTCCGCTGTCAAGCCTTAAGCCCGCCACCTCGTGGTCGGCCACGCAGCCACCGAAGGCTGATGACCGTTCGAGGACCGTCACGGTCAGACCGCGGGCCAACAGCTCGCGGGCCACGATCAATCCGGCCATCCCGCCCCCAACAACAACGACGGGTTTACCCGGCGTTACGCGTGGGGCACTGCTACGGTGCGGCATGGTTACGGTTCCACCGAGTGGATGAGTTGAACAATCCTTGTCAGGACCGCCGGGTCGGTTTCAGGTGGCACGCCGTGGCCGAGGTTGACGACATGGCCGGGGGCGGCCGAACCCGCCTTCAGCACGTCGAGCACGTGGGCCTCGAGGACCTCCCACGGAGCTGAGAGCAGCGCCGGGTCAATGTTGCCCTGCAGGGGAACTGCGCCACCGAGCCGACGATTGGCTTCGTCGAGGGGCAGCCGGTAGTCAACTCCGACCACATCGACACCAACATCATGCATTGCCACCAGGAGTTCCGAAGTACCGGTTCCGAAGTGAATCAGAGGCGCTCCGAGGCCTCGCACAAAGTCCAACGCCCGTCCGGACGCCGGGGCGACGTGCGCCTGATAATCGGCCAGGCCCAGTGAGCCTGCCCACGAGTCGAAAAGCTGGGCGGCACTCGCTCCGGCCTCCAGCTGGGCCTTCAGGAACTTCCCCGAAGCGTCGGCAGCCCAGCGTGTCAGCGCACCCCAGGTTTCCGGATCGGCATGCATCATGGTCCGTGGGCCGAGGTGATCCCGGGACGGTTTGCCCTCGACCATGTAGGCGGCGAGGGTGAAGGGGGCGCCAGCGAACCCGATGAGCGGGGTGCTTCCGAGCTCAGCGACGGTCAGGGCGACTGCCTGCCGGATAGGTTCGAGCGCTTCATCGGTCAGTTCCGGGAGCGCTGCAACATCCGCGGCGGTGCGGACTGGTGTGCCGAGCACCGGCCCGACCCCTGGCACAATATCGACGTCTACGCCGGCCAACTTGAGCGGGATGACGATATCGGAGAAGAAAATGGCGGCGTCGACGTCGTGCCTGCGAACCGGCTGGAGGGTAATTTCAGAGGCCATCGCCGGGTCGAGGCATGAATCGAGCATCGCCGTCCCCTGCCGCAGTGCCCGATATTCGGGCAGGGACCGACCGGCCTGGCGCATGAACCACACCGGACGCCTGCTGGGACGCTCACCGCGGTAGGCCGAGATCAGCGGCGAGGAGGAAGTCCGGCCATCTACCAGGGGGTGTGTTGCACTTAGAGTCATATCTCGATTGTGCCAAGTTCGGGCGGTTTCGGTTAACCCACCGGACACCAGCGGGGCTTGCCCCTCTCCGGGGGCCGGGCAAAAGCGCTGGCCGGGTGGCGAACCTCACCCCGCCGAGGATCGCCGGAACGGTCGAAAGGACGCCGAACTTAGGCATACCTATTCATGCCTTGGAAGCACGTTTCGCTATGCTGAGTGAGCTGTGGTTTTACTATCTCTGGTTGCAACCCATTCCGATGTGGACTTGGAAACCGTCGCCCGACTAAGTGTCGGCGCCGACCAAGTCGCATCCGCCGTGCTCGCTGACGGGCCCGCCGTCTCAGGGGCGGTCACCCTGGCCACCTGCAACCGCCTCGAAATTTACTGTGATGCCGCCTCCGCAGACGACGTCGAGGCCGCACGCTCTGCAGTCATCACCCGCATCAGCGGACTGTCCGGGTTGCCGGAAAGCTGGGTATCCTCGGCGTTCACCACACGCACCGGTGAAGACGTGGCCCGCCACCTGTTTGCCGTCGGAGCAGGCCTTGACTCGGCTGTGGTTGGCGAACGCGAGATCGCCGGGCAGGTCCGCCGGGCCCTGATCGAATCTCAGGCCAACGGCACCACCAGTGGCCCTCTTGTCCGGCTGTTTCAGGAAGCCTCTCGCACCGCCAAAGACGTCGGGGCGCAGACGGCTCTGGGCAGCCAGGGCCGGTCAATCGTTTCAGTGGCGTTGGAGCTTGCCGCCGATCTGTCGCTGACCCGCGAATTCACCGACAAGTCAGTGGTGGTGTTTGGGACCGGCGCGTACGCCGGTGCAACGATGGCCCTGCTGAAGGAAAAGGGCTGCACTGACATCTCAGTGTTTTCCTCCTCCGGGCGCTCCGAGGCTTTCGTATCCACCCGCGGTGGCGTAGCCCTCACCGCCGATGACCTTCCGGCAGCACTGGCTACCGCCGATATTGTGGTGGGTTGCAGCGGCAGCGACAACCGGGTGGAGGCCGCCGACGTCGAGCGTGTTCGCGCCAGCGTCGACAAGCAGCTCATCGTCGTCGACCTGGCCCTCAGCCACGACTTCGACCCGGCGGTGGGCTCCCTAGACGACGTCGAACTGATTACCCTCGAGTCGGTCCGGCTCGCAGCGCCGAGCGAGCAGGCGGCAGCGCTCAGCCAGGCAAGCTCCCTCGTGGCCGAAGCAGCCCGCTCTTTCCAGGACCGGCAGAACTCACGGGCCATGGACACCGCTATCGTTGCCTTGCGGAAGCACACCCAGCAGGTACTCGAATCTGAGATGCAGAAAGTCAGGGCGCAACACGGCTGCACGGCCGCCGCCGAGGAAGTGGAGTTCGCGCTCCGCAGGATGGTCCGCCAACTGCTCCACGTTCCAACCGTGCGCGCCCGGGAACTGGCAGCCGAAGGACGACAGCAGGATTATGCGGCCGCTCTTGAAGCCCTCTACGGTATTGACCTTGAGGCGCCTGCCGACCAGTCGGCTGAGGCCAGCTGCCCGGTGCGGCAGGATCCGCCAGCGACGGGCACTGCGTAACGCTCGCAGTTTCGTTCCGGGCGATCGAGTCGCTGCATCCCCGACCGCCCTGGACCGCCTCTGCCGCTCATCCCGGGGCAAATCCACCACAGCTGCACAAGTGTTCGACGACGGCGCCTGACTTCTGGCTGGGGGCCTAGTAGACCGGCTTGTCGGGCTCAATCCGCTTGACCCATTCGAGGATGCCGCCGTCAACGTTGTAGACCCGGGAGTGTCCTGCCGTGCGAAGGTGCTGCACGATGTCAGCCGACCGGCTGCCCGCCTTGCAATGCACATACACGTCCCTGTCACGGCTGACCGCCCGCTCCCCGGACAGGATTGAGTTCCTGGGCATCAGGGTGGCCCCGTCGATGCTGACGATCTCGTACTCACCCGGTTCCCTGACATCGATGAGGTCGAAGTCCCTGCTTCCACTCCCGCGTTCGCGCAGCAACTTGTCCAGTTCGACCACGCTGACTGAGGGCACACCGGGTGCCTTCCCGGCCGGCAGACCGCAGAACGCCTGATAGTCGATCAGCTCGGTTACTGGGGCCGCGTCTGGATCCCGGCGGACCCGGACCTCGCGCCAGGTCATTTCCAGGGCGTCGAAGATCAATACCCGACCCAAAAGGGAAACCCCCGTGCCGGTGATGAGCTTGATCGCTTCGTTGACCATCACCGAACCGATCTGCGCGCAGAGGACGCCGAGAACTCCACCCTCGGCGCAGGACGGCACCGAGCCGGGCGGCGGGGCATCCGGGTAAAGATCACGGTAGCTCGGACCGTGCTGAGCCCAGAACACACTCACCTGGCCGTCGAACCGCAGAATCGACCCCCACACATAGGGCTTGCCGAGGATTTCCGCGGCGTCGCTGACCAGGTAGCGGGTCGCAAAATTGTCAGTTCCGTCCAGGATCAGATCGTATTCTGCGAAAATCTGCAACGCGTTGCTGTTGTCCAGGCGCACCACATGCTGTTGGACGGTCACCAGCGGGTTCAGCTCCGCGATGCTCTCCGCAGCCGACTGTGCTTTCGGCTGCCCAACGTTCGACACCCCGTGAATGATCTGCCGCTGCAGGTTCGAAACGTCGACGACGTCGTCGTCGACAATCCCGATAGTGCCCACGCCCGCTGCCGCCAGATACAGCAACGCCGGGGAGCCCAGCCCGCCGGCCCCGATCACCAGCACCCGGGCGTTCTTCAACCGCTGCTGGGCGGTCAGACCAAAACCGGGAATGATCAGGTGGCGGGAATACCGTTCGGTCTCCTCACGCGATAGATCTGCATGCGGGGCAACCAGGGGGTCAAGCCCTGCTACAGGTGAGCTCATGCATCAAATGTATGCCCGTTGAACTATCGGAGGCCAGCCGTGCCATCCCGAGGTTACCCGCGGGTAAACTGGTGGCTACTCCCCCGGGCCATCGCCCCAGAGTGAACCCGTCCCAACGATCAAAGGCCAAACCAAGCGTGAGCGCAGAAGCACCGACCGGCGGCAAAGCCACACGCCTCCCGCGAGACGAGCGGAGGCGTCAGTTGTTGAACGCTGCCCACGAAGTGTTTGTTGCCAACGGGTACCACGGTGCCGCGATGGACGAGATCGCCGAGGTGGCCAAGGTCAGCAAACCGGTGTTGTACCAGCACTTCCCGGGCAAACGAGAGCTGTATCTGGCACTGCTGGAGAATCATTTGGCTGAGCTGACCGCACTGCTTGTCGAGGCGCTACAGTCCACCAGCGATAACAAGCTGCGGGTCCACGCAACCATGCGCGCCTATTTCCAGTTCATCGCCCAGGACAGTCAGGCCCACCGGCTGGTGTTTGAATCTGACTTGTTCAACGACCCCGACGTCAGTGGTCGGCTCGAGGAGTTCAACGCCCGGTTCGCTGATGCCATCGCCGGGGTTATTGCTGAAGATACCCACCTGTCCCATCTGGAAGCCACCCTTCTGGGACACGGCCTTGCTGGTATGGCGCAGGTCAGTGCACGGTACTGGCTGGAGACCGACGGCACCATGGACATCGATGCTGCCAGTGAGCTGATTTACCGTTTAGCTTGGCGCGGAATCAGTCGCTTCCCCAAGGAAATCTAGAGTAAGTTCCAGTGAGGGCACTTACCCACCCAGTTACCGCAACATCAGGAGGAAACCGCCATGGAAATCAAAATTGGTATCCAGAACGTCAATCGGGAAATCGTTCTCGAATCCGAGCAGACAGCCGACGAGGTTGCTGACATTGTCGCGAAGGCCATGAACGGCGGGGCTGAACTGCGGCTGGCCGACAGCAAGGGCCGCCACGTGATCGTCCCCTCGAACGTTCTCGGCTATGTTGAAATCGGTGCCGAAGAGTCGCGCCGGGTAGGTTTCGGGGCACTCTAAACGGGTCTTGGGGGCGGGCGGGGGCGACCATGCTGACACTGATCGCCGTCGCTGCCGCGACCCTGGTGATCGGCTTCGCCGTGCGGATCACCGACCGACGACATCAGCGGTACAACCCCCTGGTCCTTCCCGGGATTGCCCTGGTCTCGGGGCTACTGGGATGGATCGTCGTGCAGTTCACGGGGCTGGGGTATGACCCGACCCTCTTCTGGCTCAGTTGGGCCCTCCCCATTCTCGCGTCGACACTGCTCACCATCGCCATTGCCTGGTGGCTGGGACGACACCGTGAAACGGAAGAAGCGGAGGCGTTCAGGAGAGTGGCTGATGACTAGCGTGGAAAACTTATTCGGGCTACACCCCGCCCGGTGCCCGCTGTACGCTCGTTAGATGAGTGTCGCACCGCAGCTAGCCGTTACCCTCGACGACCGTTTCGCTCGGGAACTGAGCGAAATGGCTGTTCCCTGGCAGGCCGACGAAGCGCCTGATCCCCGGTTACTGGTCCTTAACGTCCCACTCGCAGCCCAGCTGGGGCTCGATTCGGAGTCGCTGCGGACCGCCGAGGGTTCGCGGCTTTTGACCGGCACTTTGCTGCCGCCGGGTGCCACCCCGGTGGCCCAGGCCTATTCCGGCCACCAGTTCGGCGGATTCTCCCCTCGCCTCGGTGATGGCCGGGCACTTCTCCTCGGCGAAATCACCGATCCTGCGGGCGGGATACACGATCTCCATCTGAAAGGTTCCGGGCGCACACCGTTTGCCCGTGGGGGCGACGGGTTGGCGGCCGTAGGACCGATGCTCCGCGAGTACCTCATCAGCGAGTCCATGCATGCCTTGGGTATCCCCACTACCCGGGCTCTCGCCGTCGTAGCCACCGGACGGCAGGTACGCCGCGAGACTCTCCTGCCAGGTGCCGTTCTCGCCCGGGTGGCTGGCAGCCACCTGCGGGTGGGTAGCTTCCAGTTTGCCCAGGCGACCGGCGACGTCGGCCTGATCCGCCGCCTAGCCGATCACGCGCTAGCCCGCCACTATCCCGAAGCCGCTCAATCCGAGCACCCCTACCTCGCCCTGTTCGAGGCGGTAATGGCTGCGCAGGCGGCCCTGGTGGCTCGGTGGATGCTGGTCGGGTTTGTTCACGGCGTCATGAACACCGATAACATGACCATCTCGGGCGAGACCATCGACTATGGGCCCTGCGCCTTTATGGATGAATTCAACCCAGCGGCGGTGTACAGCTCAATCGACGAGAGCGGGCGGTATGCGTACGCCAACCAGCCGGTAGTGGCCGAATGGAACCTAGCCCGGCTTGCTGAAGCCCTCCTGCCCCTCCTCCACGAGGATCAGGAGAAGGCAGTCGCAATGGCCACCGACGCGCTCGGCGGGTTCCGTCGCCAGTATGGCGACGCGTGGGCGACCGGGATGAAAGCCAAACTCGGCCTGGCCGGCAACCCTGATGATTCGGTGCTCCTGCCCCTGATCGATGAGCTACTCGCACTGCTTCAGGCTGATCGGGTCGATTACACCTCCTTCTTCAGGAGCCTCGGCGCTGCCGCCCGGGGCGACGCCGATCTGACGCGGACCCACTTTGCCGATACTGAAGGGGTCGACGCCTGGCTCCACCGCTGGCGTGCCCTTGGGCCAGACGCCGTCGCAATGGGCCAGTTCAACCCCGTCTACATCCCGCGCAATCATCTGGTGGAGGAAGCCCTGGCAGCTGCGACGGGTGGGGATCTGGTGCCGTTTGAACGACTGCTGGAAGCCGTAACCTCGCCCTACGACGAGCGGCCCGGGCTGGAACGTTATGCTGCTGCCGCACCCGACGATTTCGGCGCGTACCGGACTTTCTGCGGGACCTAAATTCGTTCGCCTTCGCCTGCCTGACGCCGAAGAATGTCAGCGGCATGTCGACCGGCGCAATGCGCCGTGGCGCAGGCCTGAGGCAAATGGGCAGGCGCACGCTCAGCAGGGCGCCGACGGGGGAAACAAAACCGCCGCAGGCCGATTGAAGCTAACTAAGCGGTCAGGCCGAGCAGGCTCATGCGGCGGGAGTGGTTGCGGGTGAGCTGGGAAAACAACAGCAGCGTCTCCTTCTCCTGGTCTTCTTCGGCTCCTGCGAACAGCAGCGCGCCGAGGAATGCTCGCTCAATTCCGATGCGCTGTGCCTGGGTGAGAGCCTCCCCGACCAGTCGCCTGCCCCACAGCGCCAGCCGGGAAGCCAACCGCGGGTCGTCGGCAAGTGCCTCCTGCAGCCGTTCCTGCAGCAGCGGCCCCTGCTCATCGGCAGACTGGATCCGTCCGATCAGCTCTCGGGTCGATGCATCCAGCCGTCCGGCGAGCGCCGTATAGAAGTCGTCGGAGATCGCGTCGATCACGTACGCCTTCATCAGCGACTCGTACCAGTCGGCTGGCCGGGTTCGCTCGTGAAAAGAATCGATTGACGGTTGGAAGGGGGACATCGCGGTCTCGACGTCCACCCCCAACACAGCCAGATGGTTGCTGACCATTTCGAAGTGCTCAAACTCTTTGACAGCCAACCGGCCAAGGGTGGCCCGGTCATGGAGGGTGGGAGAGAAACGCGCGTCTGAGGACAGCCGCTCAAATCCTGAGAGTTCGCCGTAAGCCATCACCCCGAACAGGTCAACGATGAACCGTGCGTAGCGGGGGTCCGCAGGGAGCCGGGGCTGCGTTCCGGCGGTGTGCTCGTCGGAGGCCTGCTGGGGAGGGGAGGACGGCAGTGAACTCATGGGGTTAAGGGTACCGGTGCCCGAACGCCTGAAACCCGGTGACGCGCGCTGCGCGCGATCCGGTGGGCGGTCGGTCGGTGTATTACGGTTGAGATTGTGCCGTACTCGCATCTTGATTTGTCGAATCGGAATTCCCAGCTGCAGCTGACCCGTTCCCTGCAGCTCCTCCGGGAGGAGTTGGGCCTCGAGTCCGACTTCCCGCCCGAGGTGCTCGCCGAAGCTGAGCACGCGGTCAGGAACCATTCCCGCCCGGATACCGATCTGACCGACCTCGGCTTCATCACTATTGATCCACCCGGATCCATTGACCTGGATCAGGCAGTCCATCTGGAACGCCGCGGGGCCGGGTACCGGGTCTGGTATGCGATCGCCGACGTGCCGGCATTCGTGGCACCGGGTGGTGCGATTGATCTGGAGGCCCGACGCCGGGGCCAGACGGTCTACGCCCCGGACGGCAGGATCTCGCTCCACCCCGAGATCATTTCCGAGGACGCCGCCAGTCTTCTGCCTGGGCTGGTTCGCCCGGCCTACGTGTGGCAGTTCGAGTTAAACGAGGCGGGCGAGGTCGAGGACACCGACCTGCGACGCGCCCTCATCCGCAGCCGGGCCCAGCTCACCTACGAACAGGTGCAGCGCGACATCGACTCAGGCGGCGCCCCCGAGAATCTGCTCCTCCTCCGGGAAGTGGGGCTCCTACGGATCGAGCTGGAACGCCTCCGTGGCGGCGCCAGCCTCAACCTTCCCGAGCAGGAGATAGCCAACGACGGCGACAGGTACTTCATTCTGACGTCGCCACCGCTCCCGGCGGAGGACTGGAACGCACAAATATCCCTGATGACGGGGATGGCCGCCGCTCAGTTGATGATCGACGGAAAAATCGGTGTGCTGCGCACCATGCCCCCGCCGGACCGGGAGTCCGTGGCCCGCTTCCGCCAGCAGGCGCGGGTGCTCGGCACCCCCTGGCCGGAGGGTATGGCGTACGGGGAATTCCTGCGCAGCCTTGACACCACCGATCCCCGCCAGCTCTCACTGATGCATGCGGCGGCGTCCCTGTTCAGGGGCGCCGGTTATACAGCGTTCGACGGCGAACTCCCCGCCGCCATGAGCCAGGCTGCCATTGCCGCTCCCTATGCTCACACCACAGCGCCGCTGCGGCGGCTGGTTGACCGTTTCGTTCTGGTGATCTGCGCCGCCCTGTGCGGCGACACCGAGGTCCCGGCGTGGGCGCGCGACGCACTTCCGGAACTCAACTCGCTAATGAACTCGTCCAACCAACTCTCCTCCCGGCTCGAACGCGGTGCACTGGACGCCGTCGAGGCAGCGTTGCTGAGTAATCTGGTGGGGCAGGAATTCGACGCCGTCGTCATCTCCGGCGCCAAACCGCCGAACGGCAACTCGCAGAACGGCTATCTGCCCGTCGGAACCATCCAGCTGGCCAACCCGGCCTTCGAGGCGAGGTGTGAGGGGGACCTGGTTGCCGGCGAGGCTGTCCGGGTACGCCTGGTACGTGCTGACATCGATGCCCGTGTTACCCGCTTCGAACTGATCAATGGCCCGGCCGGTCCCGGCGTGTCGGGCACGCCGGCCGGGGCAGGGTAGAGTTTACTGCGTAGTAATGGATGCCCGGTCGTACTCATCATTCCCTGATAAGTTACCCCTGACCCGCAAGTACCTACGCGATCTTGAGTTCTTCTTAGCCGACAGGATTCGTCCGAATCCCCGGCCTGCAGTCGTAAGCCCGCGATCGGCTTCCACTGGACGCCATGCGCCTGTTCCTCCGGGCTGACCACACGTCAGCCACCCGTCGAGATCCAGCAGCCGTACGGCCTAAATGAACGGTATTTAATTGAACACTGAAAACACCCAGGTGACAGACACCCATCATCTCCATGCTGACAACAGCGACGACGAGATCTTCGTCGAGGAGACACTGGTAACCACCGAGGAGCCCCATAAAGAGGCCGAAGAAACGTTCGCGGACTTCAACGTCCGTGCAGACATTGTGGAGTCCCTGGCTGATGCCGGGATTATCCACCCGTTCCCCATCCAGGCCATGACCCTGTCAATCGCCCTGGGCGGACATGACATCATCGGCCAGGCCAAGACCGGCACCGGTAAGACACTCGGCTTCGGTATTCCCGCCCTGCAGCGCGTCGTCGCCCCCAAGGACGACGGCTACGACCGACTGCCTGTGCCGGGCGCCCCCCAGGCGCTCATTGTGGTTCCTACCCGCGAACTCGCCGTCCAGGTTGCTGGTGACCTCACCACCGCCGCCAAGAAGCGTCACGCTCGGATCGTCACCATTTACGGTGGCCGCGCCTATGAGCCACAGATCGAAGCGCTCAAGAAGGGCACCGAGATCGTGGTCGGCACCCCCGGCCGTCTGATCGACCTGTACCGCCAGAAGCTGCTCTCCCTCGCCAATGTGAAACTGGTGGTGTTGGACGAGGCTGACGAAATGCTTGACCTTGGGTTCCTGCCCGACGTCGAAACGTTGATCGCCGGCACCCCGGCTGTACGGCAGACCATGCTGTTCTCAGCGACCATGCCCGGCCCGGTGGTAGCTATGGCACGCCGGTACATGACCCAGCCGACCCACATCCGCGCGGCTGATCCCGAGGACGAGGGAATCACCAAGAAGGATATCCGCCAGGTCATCTACCGGGCACATAACCTCGACAAGGCCGAGGTGGTGGCCCGGATCCTGCAGTCCCGGGGCCGTGGGCGCACCATCATTTTCACCAAGACCAAACGCACCGCCGCCAAGCTGTCCGAGGAACTGATTGACCGCGGCTTCGCGGCCGGGGCGATCCACGGAGACCTGGGCCAGGGCGCCCGGGAGCAGGCGCTTCGGGCCTTCCGCGGAGACAAGATTGACGTCCTCGTGGCCACCGAGGTGGCAGCCCGGGGCATCGACGTGGAAGACATCACCCACGTGATCAATTACCAGTGCCCCGAGGACGAGAAAGCCTATCTGCACCGGGTCGGCCGCACCGGCCGGGCCGGCAAGAAGGGCACAGCCGTCACCTTCGTGGACTGGGACGACATGCCACGCTGGGGCCTGATCAACAAGGCTCTCGGCCTTAACGCTGCCGAGCCCGTGGAGACCTATTCCTCATCCCCACACCTCTACGAGGAACTTGACATCCCCGAGGGCACCAAGGGACGGCTACCCCGGGACAAGCGGACCCTCGCAGGCATCAACGCCGAAACACTTGAGGATCTCGGCGAAACGGGCAAGAAGCATCGTGCAGCCCCCGAGTCACACGGCTCCGGCAGGGGACGCGGCTCGGAGCGGTCCGGCGGCGGTGACCGTTCACGCGGCGGCGACCGCTCACGGTCGTCCGATCAGCGCGACTCCCAGAAATCCGGCGAAAGCTCCGGCAACCGCCGCCGTCGTTCGGGCGGATCAGCCGAAGAATCTGCACCGTCACGCCAGACGGCAGCCAGCGCGCCAGCATCGGGTGCCGACAACGCACCGGCCACCGACCGTCCCCGCCGCAGCCGCTCCCGCACCCGGAGCCGCAACGGTGAGGTAGTGAACAAGCCTGCAGCCGGAGCCGAGGGCTAGGCACAACATGTCCGTCCCCGCGCCGGCGCCGTTGTGGCGTCCGGACGGCAGCAACCTGGTGGTGCACGCTGACAACGCCGACTACCTCCCGACGCTGCCTGACAATTCCTTCACCATGATCTACGTTGACCCGCCCTTCAACACGGGGCGGGCCCAACGGCGTCAACAAACGTCGATGGTCCGCACCATTGATGGGACCGGGGACCGGGTCGGTTTCAAGGGGCACAGCTACTCGACGGTCAAGGGGATGCTGGCGAGCTACGACGACGCCTTCGAGGATTACTGGGAGTTCCTGGCCCCACGCCTCGCTGAAGCGTGGCGGCTCCTCACCGACGACGGCACCCTGTACGTGCATCTGGACTACCGGGAAGTGCACTACGTCAAGGTGATGCTTGACGCCCTTTTCGGCAGGGACAGCTTCCTGAACGAAATCATCTGGGCCTACGACTATGGCGCCCGCGCGAAGAGCCGATGGCCAGCCAAACACGACAACATTCTGGTCTACGTGAAGAACCCTTCGAACTACTATTTCGACAGCGCAGGGGTGGACCGCGAGCCCTATATGGCGCCCGGGCTGGTCACCCCCGAGAAGGCTGCCCTGGGCAAACTGCCCACCGATGTCTGGTGGCATACCATCGTCTCCCCCACCGGTCGGGAAAAGACCGGCTACCCCACCCAGAAACCCGAGGGGCTCCTTCGCCGGGCGGTCACGGCCAGCAGCCGCGAGGGTGACTGGGTACTCGACTTCTTCGCAGGATCCGGAACCATCGGCGCGGTGGCAGCGAAACTGGGCCGCCGGTTCGTCTGCGTTGACCAAAACCCCCAAGCGATCGACGTGATGAAGGCCAGGCTCGGCGCCTACTGCTGACCGGTTCCCGCTTCGCGCAGGCAGGTGTTCAGCGAACCACTACCGACCCGGTGGCCAACGCCTCAATTTGCTCCAGCACGTCGGGGGCAGTGAGGTTCTCCCCCAGGCGGTTCGGTTTCCCTTCCCCGTGGTAGTCGCTGGATCCAGTGGCCAGCAAGCCATGCTCCGCAGCAATCCGTCGCAGGTCACGGCGTCCCGGCTCCGGGTTGTCGCGATGTTCGATCTCGAGGCCCTGCAATCCGGCATCGATCATCTGGCCCATCACATCGTCACCCACGATCCGGCCGCGGGCCGATGCCACCGGATGGGCGAAGACCGCAACGCCGCCCGCCGCGCGAATCAGTTCCACCGCCTGCGCGGGGTGCGGTGCGTAGTGGCCCACCCAGTAAGGGGACGCGGCAGTGAGGATATCGGTGAAGGCTTCGCTCCGGTTGGAAACGATACCCAGCGCCACCAGAGAATCGGCGATATGGGGGCGTCCGACAGTTGCCCCGTCCGCGATGTGCTCCTGCACATCGGACCAGGTAATGGGATAGTCGGCTCCAAGGCGCTCCACCATTCGCTCGGCCCGCGTCAGTCGGGCGTCCCTGGACCGAAGGATTTCAGCCTTCAGTCCGGGGTGTAGCGGATCGTGCAGGTAGGAGAGCACATGAACGCTGATACCCGTGTCAGTCCGGCACGACACCTCCATGCCAGGGATCAGCGCCACGCCATGGGTACGCGCCGCAGCTGCGGCTGCTGCCCAGCCCGCGGTCGAGTCGTGATCGGTCAGGGCAATCACATCAATTTCCGCGTCCAGCGCTGCCTTGATCAGCTCTGCAGGACTTTCGGTGCCGTCCGAGACGGTTGAATGGGTGTGTAGGTCGATTCTCACCCACCTAATCTACGCCCGCAGTGGTGTTCTCCCTGACAACTGTTTGGTTGCCTCCGGTACCGGTGAGATCATGGACTGGTGAGTACAGCAGAGAACAACACCCTGTCCCAGACCGCCGGCGCGCTCTCCACCACCGAAGAGCAGCCTCTTGTTGCCCGGAACGAGAACCGTTCCCAGCGCCCCGAATCGGAGGCGTTTAAGGCGTTCATGGCCCAGCAGTGGGAACCCAAGCCCACCGAGCTGCCCGCCGAGGCTGAGGTAGCCCCGCACGCCGCGAAACGCCGTCGTGCTATCTCAGACCGATTCCCTGGCGAACGGCTCGTCATCCCCGCCGGGCCGTTCAAGGTGCGCTCCAACGACACCGACTACCGCTTCCGGCCGCATTCCGGGTTTGCGCACCTCACCGGTCTTGGGCTCGATCACGAACCCGACGCAGTGCTCATCATGGAGCCCACCGAGGCTGGCCACGGCGACGACGGCGGCCAGCACCACTCCACCCTGTACTTCAGGGAGCTTGCTGGTCACGACAACCCCGAGTTCTATGCCAATGCCCGCTACGGCGAGTTCTGGATCGGCTCACGCCTGTCACACGCGCAGATCAGGACCCTGCTCTCCATCGAGACTGCAGACCTCGCCGAATTGGAAGTCGCAGTCACCAAGGACGCAGGCGTCCCCGAGGTGGGAGGCATGCGGATCCGGTTGCTGCGCGAAGTCGATCTCAACGCGGACGCCCTGGTCGACACCTCCCGGATCAACACCGGCGTCGACCTGGAAAAATCCGATGAGCTCGACGGCAAGCTCGCCGAAGCGCTCTCCGAACTGCGCCTGATCAAGGACGCCTGGGAGGTGGACCAGATGAAGGTCGCCGTCGCGGCGACAGTCAACGGCTTCCACGAGGTGGTCAAGGAACTCCCCCGCGCCATCACCCACCATCGCGGTGAGCGTGTCGTCGAAGGAGCATTTTTCGCCCGCGCCCGTGAAGAAGGCAACGACCTGGGCTACGACACCATTGCCGCGTGTGGCAACAATGCCACGGTGCTCCACTGGATCCGTAACAACGGGCCGGTGCACGCAGGGGAACTCCTGCTCCTCGACGCGGGCGTCGAGGCTGACACCCTCTATACCGCAGACATCACGCGCACCCTCCCGGTCAACGGCAGGTATACCGACATCCAGCGGAAGATCTACCAGGCAGTCCTCGACGCCGCCGACGCCGGATTCGCGGCGGCCCAACCCGGCCGCAAGTTCCGCGATGTCCACCAGGCGGCAATCACCGTTCTCGCGGAACGGCTCGACGCCTGGGGCCTCCTCCCCGTGTCCCTGGAGGAAGCCCTGTCTCAGGACGGCCAGCACCACCGCCGGTGGATGCCGCATGGTACGAGCCACCACCTGGGCATGGACGTTCACGACTGCGCCCAGGCCAAGCGCGAGCTCTACCTGGACGGCATCCTGACCGAAGGTATGGTCTTCACCATCGAGCCAGGCCTGTACTTCAAGGACGAGGACCTGGCGGTCCCCGAGGAGTTCCGCGGGATCGGTGTGCGGATCGAGGATGACATCCTGATGACCGCCGATGGCCCCGTCAATCTGAGCGCGGCGCTGCCCCGCGAGGCCGACGACGTCGAAGCGTGGATGGCCGGGATTTACAGCCCTACCGGCGAGTAGCCCCGGCCCCGAGCGTGCCTAGCCCCAGCGAAGGTGGCTAGGCACGCTCGTCGGCGGGCTGACCCGATTCCTCGGGACCCTTCGCCGGGCTTTCTGTCGCGGCCGCGCTATTCTCCTGAGGGTTAACCCGGACACCGTACTGCGGCCGCCCGTCGGGGAGGTCAGCGAACTGGCCACGCCGGGGACCGGAGAGGCCTGCACCCTGCGACCCATCCGCTGCGGTGTGTGCACCCTGGTCCGGCGCGTTTCCCTGGCTGGCGGTCCCGGACTCCGGGGTGCCGGGCTGCTGTGGATTCTGGATGGGCTGGGCGAGCGGGTCTTTCCAGGCCTGCGGCTGCCCGGGCTGGCCCGGTGCCTGTGGGCCGCTACCCGGAGGCGCCGCGGGTGGTTGCCACCCTTGCGCGGACCCGCCGGGGTGCTGGGCCTGACCGTTCATTGGCAACTGTTGCAGCATCCGTCGGGCTTCACCGGCCGATTCCGGTTCGACGATGACATCGTAGCTGGTGGCGATGACCTGACTCGTGGAGGTGAAGTCCCGCTTGCCACGCTGGAAGGCGTAGGTGATGACGCCAAACAGCATCCAGAACACGGCGCCAAGCGCCATCGCGGTGAAGATCGGCAGGTACGCACCGCCGTCGCCGAACAGCGTCAGGATCAGACCCACGAAAAATCCGAACCATGCACCCGTTGCAGCGCTGGCCAATGCCACCCGCGGGTAGCTGAGCCGGCCCGTCACTCGTTCAACAGTCTTCAGATCGCTGCCAATGATCGAGACTTTCTGCACGGGGAACTTGCTGTCGGCTAGGTAATCCACTGCCTTCTGCGCGTCCAGGTAGGCACTGTACCGTCCGACCGTTTCGCCTTTGGGCAGGATGCGGCCTTCATCCCGTGACGCCGTTCGACCAAGCACATTTGACATGGTTCCATTCTCACCCAGAACGGCTGACCTGTGGGCCCGTATCGCTCGCAGTGAACTAGCGCTACGTTGCCGCCGATCGAATAGGGCGGAAGCGGCCGTTCCAAAGTAGCCTAGGCAGGTGAGCACTAATCCCACCCGCGTCTTCGTGGCGCGCCTGCTTGGCCTCGACGTGTTTGACCCACTGGGTGACCGTCTGGGCCGACTTCGTGATGCGGTGGTTCTTGACCTCGGCCCGAACACCGCGCCCCAGGCCGTTGGCCTGGTGGTGGAGGTACCCGGCAAACGGCGGGTCTTTGTCCCGATGACCCGGGTCACGTCGATTGATTCGACCCAGATCATCTGCACCGGACTGGTCAACCTCCGCCGCTTCGAACAGCGCGGCGCCGAAATGCTGGTGGTGGGTGAGCTTTTTGACCGCCGGGTGACCCTGCGCGACGGGAGCGGCGAGGCAGTAATCGAGGATATCGCCATCGAGGTGGACCGCGCCGGCGACTGGCACGTATCGCAGGTATTCATCCGGCGCGGCTCGTCGTCGTCGGCGCTGCGTGGACTCCGCCGGGGCGAACGCCTCATTGTCGACTGGCTGGACGCCTACCACGGGGACGCTGCCGAACCGCAGGGCGCTTCCCAGTTTGTTGCGCAACACGAGGACCTCAAGCCGGCCGACTTCGCGGACGCGCTGCACGAAATGAGCGACAAACGACGCACCGAGATTGCGGGCGCCCTGCAGGATGACCGGCTCGCTGACATCCTGCAGGAACTCCCGGACGATGACCAGGTGCAGATCATCTCTTCGCTCCACCGTGAACGTGCCGCCGATGTGCTGGAGGAAATGGACCCCGACGACGCCGCGGACCTCCTCAACGAACTGCCCGAAGCGCAGAAGGAGGACCTCCTCGCGTTGATGGAACCCGAAGACGCAGAGGATGTGCGACGCCTGCTCCAATACGAGGAGGACACTGCCGGCTCGATGATGACCACCGTGCCGGTCATCCTCCCGCCCGAGGCGACAGTGGCCGAAGCCCTCGCGCACGTCCGGCGTGAGGAACTGACTCCAGCGTTGGCCTCATCGATTTTCGTGTGCCGACCACCGCTTGAGACACCCACCGGACGGTATCTCGGCGTCGTCCACATCCAGCAGCTGCTGCGATTCCCTCCGCCGGAGCAGCTGGGGAACATCGTTGACACCGATCTGGAGCCCGTCGGGGACCAGGCCAACATCAGCGAGGTTGCCCGCATCCTTGCGACCTACAATCTGAACTCCATTCCCGTCGTCAACGCTGAAGGTCGGTTGGTCGGAGCGGTGACAGTCGACGACGTCCTCGACCACCTGCTGCCCGATGATTGGCGCGCTGCCAACGACTACCCGGGATTGACGAAGGGAGCAACCAATGGCTGAGCGGATCAAAACCACTGCGACAGGGCTCGACACCCCGCGCGAGAGCCGTAAACGCTGGCTGCCCCGGCTGCGGCCGAACCCGGACCGGTTCGGGAGCGCCACAGAAAACTTCGCCCGGTTCATGGGGACACCCCAGTTCCTGTTCTACATGACAGTCTTTGTTGCCCTCTGGCTGGCCTGGAACTCCTGGGCCCCAGGCGGACTGCGTTTCGACAGCGCCGCCATCGGTTTCACCCTGCTGACCCTGATGCTCTCCCTCCAAGCATCCTATGCAGCACCCCTGCTGCTTCTGGCACAGAACCGGCAGGACGACCGCGACCGGGTGTCGCTGCGGCAGGATCGGCAGCGTGCTGAACGGAACCTTTCCGACACCGAATATCTGACCCGGGAAATCGCTGAATTGCGGATCGCGATCCGCGAGGTCGCGACGCGCGATTATGTCCGGTCCGAACTGCGCTCAGTCCTTGAGGAAATCCTTGAGACCGCCGAAGACAAAGACACGGCCCTCCATAAAAAGTCGCGCCGGAAGGGCGGCGACCAGACGGCGTCGCTGCCGAAGCTGCAGCCCAACCGGTCTGACCGGTTGTGACATTGCGGGAGCAGGTGGATGCAGCCCTCGCCACCGTGATTGACCCTGAACTTCGCAAACCAATCACCGAGCTGGGTATGGTTGCGGGCACCGATATCGTCGGCGGCGCCGTCACCGTTGAGGTGCTGCTCACCATTGCTGGCTGCCCGCTGCGCGGGACCATCACCCGCGACGTCGAAACCGCGGTAGGGGGCCTCCACGGAGTCACCTCGGTGGACGTACGGCTCTCGGTGATGACCCAACAGCAACGCGACCGGCTCAAGGAACAGCTCAGGGGCCCCGGTGGCCGGAAGGGCATCCCGTTCAACGACGAGGGCTCACTGACCCGGGTGTACGCGGTGGCGAGCGGCAAAGGCGGGGTCGGCAAATCGAGCGTCACAGTGAATCTTGCGGTGGCAATGGCCGCCCAGGGCCTGAGAGTGGGGATTGTCGACGCTGACGTCTACGGCTTCTCGGTACCTTCCCTGCTGGGGATCACCCAGCCGCCAACCCGGGTCGATGAGATGATCCTCCCGCCGGTCGCCTACGACGTCAAAGTCATTTCAATTGGCATGTTCATCGCCGGCAATCAGCCGGTCGCCTGGCGCGGGCCGATGCTCCACCGGGCACTTGAGCAGTTTCTCAGCGACGTGCACTTCGGCGATCTGGACGTATTGTTCCTCGATCTTCCTCCTGGCACCGGGGACATCGCCATCTCTGTGGCCCAACTGCTGCCCTCGTCGGAGCTGTTGGTGGTCACCACGCCGCAGACGGCGGCCGCGGACGTTGCTGAACGCGCCGGGACCCTGGCCAACCAGACGGGCCAGAAGGTTTCAGGGGTGATCGAGAACATGTCCTGGCTTGAGCTTCCCGGTGGGGAACGGATGCAACTGTTCGGCAAGGGTGGCGGGCTCGCCCTGACCGGCCGCCTCACTGAGGCCCTGGGCTACCCGGTCCCGCTCCTCGGCAGTGTCCCACTCGAGATTGCCCTTCGCGAGGGTGGGGATAGTGGGGAACCTATCGTCAATGGGACCAGCGAATCCGCCGCAGCGCAGGAACTTCGCCAGATAGCGGACACCCTCGCCCGCCGTCCGCGTGAGCTCGGCGGCCGTCGGCTGAAGGTCACTCCCACCTAGCCAGGCAGGCTTCGCCTGACCGGTTCCGTCCGGGCGCAACAGCCTGGTGCTAGGTGGCTTCCACATCGAACGGCGCCAGCTGGCCGGCGCTGAGCCGCGGTGACGTCGCGACTGACGGCAGCGGCCGTGACCTGGCTGGCGGCGTGACGGAAGCCGGGGCCGCCGGGTTCGGTGCTCCCCCGCTAACAGGCTTGAAAGCGTCCTGGACGTCGTCGATCAGGGCTTCCTTGATGATCCGACGCGGATCGTACTGGCGGGGGTCGAGCTTGCGCCAGTCGACGTCGTCGAGTTCCGGGCCGACTTCCTCGCGGAGCTGCTCCCGCGCGCCCGATGCCATCCGGCGGAGATCCTTCACCAGCCTGCCCAGCTGGGCGGCATACTCCGGCAGCCGTTCAGGTCCGAGAACCATGACGGCGATGACAGCCAGCAGCAAAAACTCGAGCCCGTTGATTCCAAACACTGAAGAAGACTACCTTTCGGCGGCGACAGGAGCTATTTGGCTCACTGTCCCGAGGCTGGCTGCGCCAGCTTGTTGAGCCCTCGAAGAATCCTGCTCAGGGGGTCATGCGGAGTCGGCTCGGTTGGCGCCAGCCGGGAATGCTCGGCCAGTACCAGTTGGCTAACAGCCTGCGGCATTTCTGCTGCGGGAAGACTCGAGACAACGGTGTAGGTTACCGACTGGGAGTCGAGCACCACCTGCCAGGAGTGCCCCGGGTGGACCCAGATTTGGCGTTGCATCCCGCCGATGCGTTCGAAGCCGTCGTCGACGACGGAGTTCCCCGTCAGGGCGTTGATGGGCGGTGACGCGACAGGTGCCCGACCGTCGCCGAGTTTGCGCTGTTCGTAGATCGTGACTGAGTCAGTTCCGTCGTTGAGCACCATCATGAGTGCCGGACGGTTCGCCACAGTGATGGCTTCCGCACCCGCCACGCTGAACCCCATCATTTCGAGGTCGGGGCAGTACCAGCCACCGCCCCTGAGCTCTTCGAGCTGGCTGGCATCCAGCAGGGTTGGGGTGTCGGAGGCAACCGACTGCCAGCCAGCCATCAGCGCCCCGCTTCGACCGCTGCCGGCGAGGACCTCATGCTCCGATTCGATGCCAAGGGCATAGGCACCGGTAAGCGTTGCGAGCGCGACGACGGCCAGCCCTCCGCTCACCGCCATCGGTGTGCGGTGGCGTGAGGCAAACCCTGCCATCCGCCGGCGCGGTCCGTGCCTTTCCTCCCCGACGACGTCGGGCGCCACTCCGGGACGCGTCTCTGGGTGGCGCTGGGCGGTCGCCATGATGCGATCGAACAGATCGGCGTCGGGCCGTGGGATCTCTGAGCTTTGCAGCCGGTTTCGGACACCCCGATGCTCCCGCACGGTGTCCCGGCAGGAAGCGCAGCGGGCGAGGTGGCTTTCCACCGCCCTGCGGCGGTCCAAGGGCAACTCCCCGTCTACGAAATCAGCTAGATGCCGCTTCGGATGTCGCATGGCCGCTAACGGGCACCCGCAATCCGGGGCAGCTTCATTCGGGGGCTTTTGGCGGCGGTCAGGGCCGGGTCGCGGTGAGCAAGCTTTTCGCGCAGCATGGTGCGCCCCCGGTGGATCCGTGAGCGCACTGTTCCCAGCTTCACCCCGAGGGCTTCAGCCACCTCGTTGTAGGCGAGCCCTTCCAGATCGCACAGGACCACAGCCGCCCGGAAATCGGGTGGGAGCTCTTCGAGGGCAGCCTGCACATCAATGTCGAGGTTGTTGAATTCAAAACTGCGTTCCGGCCCGGGATGGGCGCTGGGCAGGCGGCTTTCGGCCTCCTCCGTCAGGCCATCGAACCTGATCCGGCTTTTCCGGCGAGCCTGATCCAGGAACAGATTGGTGGTGATTCGGTGCAGCCACCCATCGAGGGTGCCGGGCGTGAAGTTGGCCAGGGACCGGAAGACCCTGACAAACACTTCCTGGGTGAGATCCTCGGCGTCGAACTTGTTGCCGGTCAGGCGGTAGGCCAGCCGGTACACCTTCGGCGAATGGACAACCACCACTTCTTCCCAGGAGGGCGCCACCCAGGCGGCGTCCGTGCCTGCTGCTTCATCGGTGACGGTGGCAGCGGCCACCGTTGTTTGCGAAGTGGACATCAACCTCTCCTCCCAGTGTGAAACAGCATTTTGCCGTCTCCCAAGGTATTCGCGGCCAATGGTTCACCGGATGCCTGGAGCTTGAAATATTGCCCTATCAAGCTGGGAGATCGCTGGAAAACTGGTGTGCCCTGGCCTGCGAAAGCCCTGCGACGGCGCTCAGATTCCGTTGATCACCCAAATGGGGCGAGGAGCCCCCCAACCAGTAGGCTGGGTACCAAAGCGAGAACGTCCCCTGAACGAGAAGACTGAACGGTAAATACATGAGCGCGGACAAACAAAGTAGCTGGTCATACGCCGAGGGGCTGCCCGACGAGGATGAAGTCCTGCTGCGTGCCCGGGACCGGTCCTACGAGCTTGGGGTCACGCCGGTCAGCACCGGTGTCGCGGCCGCGTTGACAGTCCTTGCTGCGACGTCAAAGGCACAGACAGTTGTGGAGATCGGTGCCGGGGCCGGTGTGTCCGGGGTATGTATCCTGCGCGGCCTGGGACCGCAGTCGGTCCTGACCACCATCGACTCCGACGTCGACCACCTCCGCGCTGCGAGAGAGGCCTACGCCGAGGCTGGCGTGCCGGGGAACCGGACACGCACCATCTCAGGCCGGGCCGCTGACGTGCTGCCCCGCCTCACTGACGCCGCCTACGATCTGGTCTTTATCGACGCAGACAAGGCCGGTCTGCCGCTCTACGCAAATCAGGCCATCCGCCTGCTGAAGCCGGGCGGCATGTTGATGCTCAACGACGCACTGGATCAGGATCGGGTGGCAGATCCGGCCATCCGAGAGGATTCGACCAACATTCTCCGCCAGGTGGGACGCACTATTCGCGACCACGAGCAACTGGTGTCGGCCATGCTTCCCACCGGCCATGGCCTGCTGCTCGCCGTTAAGATGCCAGCCATCCGTAAGTAGTCACTGCTGGGGTCGGCACCCTTGGGGTCGACCCCAGCAGCGCTGCCACTTTGGGCGACTACTCGGTGACCGTCAAAAGGCAGTCCTTGAGGTTGCCGGCTTCCTCCGCATTGAGTTCGACCACTAGCCGCCCGCCACCATCAATCGGTACCCGCATGATCAGGCTGCGGCCCTCTTTGGTGACTTCCATCGGCCCATCGCCGGTCCGCGGTTTCATGGCAGCCATAAAGGTATCCCTTCAAATGTGCGCGCCCGGGATCCCCGGCCGCCCGTCAACGAAAATTAACGTCAGTGACACGGCGGCATGCTGGCCCCCGCGCATTGATCCTCCACCATTATCCCGCACAGAGCCGGACTCGGCGAATCGCGGTGCGTTGTGGGTCACATCGAGCCCCGCACCCAGCAGTGCAGCAGATGGTCATTGACGTACCCGGTTGCCTGCATCATGGCGTACCCGGTAGTGGGACCAACAAACCTGAATCCGTGCGACCGCAGGGCCTTTGCCAGTGCCACCGATTCAGGGACAACCGCAGGCACGTCGGTCAGTGCAACCGGGGCGGGACGAGGTGCTGGCCGGTGCGCTTCAAGGATATTGGCGAGGCTTTCACCCGGTGGGAGAGTGAGCAGCGCCCGGGCATTCGCTATGGTTGCGAGGATCTTCGCCCGGTTACGGACAATTCCGGCATCCTGAAGCAACCGCTCGACGTCGTCGTCGTCGAATTCTGCCACCACGGCCGGTTCGAACTCCCTGAAGGCCGCCCGGAAGGACTCCCGCTTCCGCAGAATGGTAATCCAGCTCAGACCGGATTGGAAGGCTTCGAGGCTGAGCCGTTCAAACAGGGCTGCCTCCCCGGAGACGGAGCGACCCCATTCCTCGTCGTGGTAGGTCCGGTAATCGGCAGTAGCGTTGGCCCAGTCGCAGCGCACCCGCCCGTCCTCCCCGAGTGCCGCGCCGCTCATCGGCTGTCCTGGCGGGACCGTCGGAGGTCGGCGATGATCTCGTCCCGCTCGGCGAGCGCTGACGCCAGCTTCTCGAGGACCTCGTCGACCTGGTCCATCCGGTACCCACGCAAGGCGGGGGCGAAGCGGATTCTATCGATGTCGGACGGGTGGGGGTCGTCGGGCAGCAGCACTGCGGGCAGGGACGGAGCGGGTTCGACCAGCCCCGCAGGATGCCCGGGGACCGTCAGATCCCCTCCCGGACGCTGCCGTCCGACGACGGCGAAAGCCACAGCACCCACCACAGCGATAGCAATAAACACCAGGAAAATACTCACCGTGTCAATGCTGCCAGAGTTAACGGTGCCATTGTTATTGGTGCCAGCGAATGGTCACGGTGACTTGTGTGATGCGGTGTCTGCCTGCACCAGCCGGACGGCTTCGGCTGGGTCGTCCACCAGATGCACCAGGTCCAGGTCCCTGGCGGAGATCATCCCGTTCGCCAGCAGGCTGCCCCTCACCCAATCCCAGAGCGGCGCCCAGAACTCAGTGCCCATCAGGACAATGGGGAAGGAGGTGACCTTCCTGGTCTGGACCAGGGTCATGGCTTCGAATAGTTCATCCAGGGTGCCGAATCCACCCGGCAGGACGATGAACCCTTGCGCATATTTCACGAACATGGTTTTTCGGACGAAGAAGTACCTGAAGTTCACTCCAAGGTCCACCCACTCATTCATCCCATGTTCGAACGGCAGCTCGATGCCGAGACCAACTGAGAGTCCGCCGGCCTCGCAGGCTCCCTTGTTGGCCGCTTCCATGGCTCCCGGACCTCCACCTGTGATGACCGCATAGTTTGCCTCCACCAGGCGCCGGCCCACCTCCTCACCCATCGCGTAGAACGGCGAATCCCGTGGGGTGCGCGCCGAGCCGAACACACTGATAGCCGGCCCAAGCTCGGCGAGCGTCCCGAAACCTTCGACGAACTCGCTCTGGATACGCAGCACCCGCCACGGGTCCGTCTTGGTGAAGTGGTTCCCTCCCCCTGAGTCCAGCAGGTAGCTGTCAGATTGAGGTGCCTGGATCTGCCCACGGCGGAGCTCCACCTGGCCTCGCCGGCGTGACGGGGTGGCGCGGGCGCCATTGGATTCTGGACTGGACAAAAACTCGTTGGAAGCCATCTTTTGAGCCTATCCGTCCTCCGCAACCCCTTTGGGTCTTGGTTGCTCTTGAGTCACGATTTACCAAATCGCAACAATCATGTGTTGCCAGCGGGCATTCGTTCGCTACATTCATCTCTATGACCAGTGATTTCGAAGCGAACTCGCCCGCTGCACCATCATCTGAGACGCCGCTCGTGCTGCTGAAGAACGTCAACAAGCACTACGGCGAACTCCATGTGCTGCAGAACATCAACCTCGAGGTGGCCCGCGGTGAGGTGGTGGTAGTGATCGGACCGTCCGGTTCCGGTAAATCAACCCTCTGCCGTGCCATCAACCGGCTGGAAACCATCGACGACGGAGAGATCCGGATCGACGGCGTTGAACTGCCTGCCGAGGGCAAGGCGCTTGCAAAACTCCGCGCCGACGTCGGGATGGTGTTCCAGTCCTTCAACCTGTTTGCCCACAAATCCATCCTCGAAAATGTGACGTTGGGGCCGATCAAGGTCAAAGGCATGAAAAGTGCCGAGGCCAAGGAGCTGGCCATGTCCCTGCTGAAGCGGGTAGGGGTTGATAACCAGGCCCAGAAACTGCCAGCGCAGCTTTCCGGCGGTCAGCAGCAACGTGTGGCGATTGCCCGTGCGCTTGCCATGCAGCCGAAGGTGATGCTGTTTGACGAACCCACCTCCGCGCTTGACCCCGAAATGATCAACGAGGTCCTCGACGCGATGGTCACCCTGGCCAAGGAGGGTATGACCATGATCGTGGTGACCCACGAAATGGGCTTCGCCCGCAAGGCAGCGGACCGGGTGATCTTCATGGACGGCGGCCAGATCGTCGAGGAGGCCACCCCCGAAGAGTTCTTCACCAACCCCCAGAGCAACCGAGCCAAAGACTTCCTCGGCAAGATCCTGGCGCATTAGCCCCACAAATTTTCATCAAGTCAGACGAAACGCAAGGAGAAATCATGCGCAAGACCCGTTACGCAGCAGCCGCCATGGCAGCTGTAGCAGCACTCACCCTTTCCGCCTGTGGCGGCGGGGACGAGGGTGGCGACGACACCGCGACAGATGCAGGCTCCGACAGCATCCGCATCGGCATCAAGTTCGACCAGCCGGGCCTGGGCTTCGATGAAGGCGGCGAGTACTCCGGCTTCGACGTCGACGTTGCCAAATATGTGGCCACCGAGCTCGGTTACTCCGAGGACCAGATCGAATGGGTCGAGGCTCCTTCGGCCAACCGCGAGAATCTGCTCTCCACCGAAGAGGTGGACATGATTTTCGCTACCTATTCCATTACTGACGAGCGCAAGGAAACCGTCGACTTCGCCGGACCGTACTTCGTTGCCGGCCAGGACCTCCTGGTCCGCGCAGACGACGAGGAAATCACCGGGCCAGAGTCGCTGACCGGCAAGAACCTTTGCTCGGTTGCCGGTTCCACCTCGGCTGCTCGTATCAACGAAGAGTTCGGCGCCGATGCCAACCTGGTTGAGCAGCCCGGCTACGCCGAGTGTGTCTCGCTGATGGGCGGCGGCCAGATCGACGCCGTCACCACCGATGACATCATCCTGGCCGGCCTCGCCGCGCAGGAAGCCAATGCCGGCCAGTTCAAGGTGGTGGGCAACCCGTTCTCCGAGGAGAACTATGGAGTTGGCCTCACCAAGGGCAGCGACCTGTGTGAAGATGTCAACGCCGCCATCGTCAAGATGATCGACGAGGGTGCCTGGGAAGAAGCCATCACGAACAACACCGAGGGCGCTGACTACACCTTCAACGACGAGCTGAACCCACCAGAGCCTGACGCCTGCGCCTAAGCTCGAGCCGTTTTTTTGCCTTGGTGGGGTAGCTTCGCGGCTGCCTCACCAAGGCTTTTCAACTTTACGGTTTTCAACACCACGGAAGAGGTGAACCATGGATAACTTCCTATCGCTCTTTGAGACGTACGACGTCGCTGGAGCGTTCTGGGTCAATATCCAGCTGACGTTTTGGGCCGCTATCTGGTCATTTATCCTGGGAACTATCCTTGCGCTCATGCGCATCTCGCCGATCGCCAGCCTGCAGTGGTTCGGCGCGGCGTATGTGAATATCTTCCGGAACACACCGCTCACGGTGATCATTGCCTTCGGTGTCCTCGGGCTGTGGGGACAACTGAATGTGGTCCTGGCCGAGGATTTCCAGGTGAATTTCCTCCGCCTGGCCATCCTGGGCTTGAGCATCTACCACGCGGCCTTCGTTTGTGAAGCGATCCGCAGCGGTGTCAACACCGTTCCCCTCGGCCAGGCAGAGGCCGCCCGCGCTATTGGGCTAAGCTTCCTGCCGGCCGCCCGCCTGATCATTCTGCCGCAGGCGCTCCGTGGTGCAGTTGCACCGCTGGGTAACGTCCTCATTGCCCTGACCAAGAACTCGACTGTCGCGTTCGCTGGATCGGTGATCGAGTCCTCAAACCTGATGAAGGAAATGATCGAGTTCAGGGGTGACCTGGTGATTCCCATCTTCTTTATCTTCGCCATGGGCTTCGTGATCATCGTTGTCCCCATCGGCCTTCTTACTACCTGGTTGTCAAGGAAACTGGCGGTGGCACGATGAGCGCTCAACAGGTTCTATTCGATGCACCGGGACCGAAGGGCAAGCGCCGCATCCTTCTTGGCAATATCGCTGGCGTGCTGCTGGTGCTGGGCCTCTTAGGCTACGTAGTAGTAGCTCTGGCCGCCCAGGGCCAGTTCGAAGCCGCCAAGTGGACGCCCTTCCTCGAGTGGCGGACCTGGGAGTTCTTCATTCTCCCGGGCCTGCTCAGCACCCTGAAGGCCGCGGCGGTCGCAGTGGTCACCTCGATCGCGTTTGGGCTGCTGTTCGGGATCGGCCGACTATCCCATATCGCACCGGTCCGCTGGGTTGCTGGTCTCGTCGTCGAATTTCTCCGTGCGGTACCCGTCCTGCTGATGATGATCTTCCTGTGGCTTGCCCTGGCTCAGGTTGGTTTCATCGATGATCCGATCTTTGTGGCAGTTGTGACGGCACTGACCCTGTACAACGGGTCGGTGATCGCCGAACTGGTCCGATCCGGAGTACATGGCCTTCCCAAGGGCCAGCGCGAAGCGGCGATGGCCATCGGTATGACCCCGGGCAAGTCCCTGCGGAGCATCGAGATTCCCCAGGCGCTGGTCGCGATGCTGCCAGCCATGGTCAGCCAGTTCGTCGTCATCCTCAAGGACTCCGCACTGGGCTACATCATCGGCTACGCGGAACTCCTCCAGTTCTCCCGCCGCCTCGGCGTCGGTGAAGGCAACCTGCTGCAGTCCCTCCTGATTGCTGCCTTCATCTTCATCTTGATCAACTTCGCCCTCTCCTCGGCAGCCAACAAGCTCTCCACGCTGCTGAGCTTCAGGACAGGTCGCAAGGTCAAGCAGACCGAGGATCCGGAACTGGCTGCAGCGGCCCCCGTGCCCTAGCCAGGATCGACGCGGACATGAAAGTGCGGCTACACCTCAGGGTGTAGCCGCACTCTTTTGTCCAATGGCTGCCTGAGCCCGCCGTCTGGGTGGGCTAGCCCAGCCAGGTCTTCAGCGCCCTCAGGCACTCGCGGATCTCGTCGGCGCTGACGTGCTCGTTATCCGAGTGCGCCAGCAGCGGATCACCCGGCCCGAAGTTCACGGCCGGGATGCCCAACTCGCTGAAGCGGGCGACGTCGGTCCAGCCGTACTTCGGTTTGGGCTCGGCACCCACGGCCGCCACGAAGTCTGCTGCCGCAGGATGGTGCAGCCCGGGGCGGGCGCCGGCGGCAGCGTCGGTGCGTTCGACGTCGTAGCCCTCCAGCACCGCCCGGACGTAAGCCTCGGCGTCGTCGGGCGACTTATCCGGCGCAAACCGGTAGTTCACCTCAACCACTGTCCGGTCGGGGATGACGTTCCCAGCCGTGCCGCCCTTGATCATCACCGCGTTAAGGCTCTCCCGGTAGGCGAGACCATCCACGTCAACGGTGAGTGGTTCGTGGTCGCGAAGCCGGGTCAGGATGTCGCCAGCCGCATGGATGGCGTTCTCCCCCATCCAGGCACGTGCCGAGTGCGCTGCCCGGCCGGTGGTGGTGACATTGAAGCGGGCGGTGCCGTTGCAGCCGCCCTCGACGGTACCGTCCGTGGGTTCCAGCAACACTGCGAAATCGGCGGTCAACCAGTCAGGGAACCTGGTCACCAGCCTGCCAAGCCCACTCAACGACGCATCGACTTCCTCGTGGTCGTAAAACACGTAGGTAATGTCGCGGGCGGGTTCGGTCAGCGCTGCGGCGAGCGCCAACTGGACCGCCACCCCGCCCTTCATATCGGTGGCACCCCTGCCGTAAAGCACTTCGCCGTCCCAGGTGCTGGGGACGGTTCCCCGGGAGCCGGGAACACCTGGAAGGGGCACGGTGTCCAGATGGCCGGCGAGGATGACCCGTTCGGCACGGCCCAGTGAGGTCCGCGCGATGATTGAGTCGCCGTCGCGCACCAGCTCCAGATGAGGGCAGGCCTGCAAGGCGGTTTCGACGGCGTCGGCGAGGGTCCGCTCATTGCCGGAGACACTCTCAATGTCGAGGAGAGAGGCGGTCAGAGCTGCAACATCGGCAGAAAGGTCAAGGGCTGCGGGGAGGTTAGCGGTCATTGATCCAGCCTATCGCTCGGTAGACTTGAGGCCATGACTGAACGAGCCACATCCCCCACGCCAGCAACCGATCCAGGCCCCCGCTCAGCCCACGGACTGGGTCTGGCGACCTTCGCCGCCAACCGCACCGTCCTTGATGTGTGGTTTCCCCGCCCCGAACTCGGCGACACATCGCAGGAGGATCTCAGAAGCTCTCTCGACGCCCTGGCCGGGAACGATGACCTGCGCGGCACCAGCCAGGAAGTCATTGCGGCGCACGCCGACCTGGATTCGGCACCGACCGACGCGGCGGACGCATATCTTCGCCTGCACCTTCTGTCCCACCGGCTTGCAGCGCCCAACACCGTCAACCTCGACGGCGTGTTTGGGCTGCTGGCCAACGTGGTGTGGACCAACTTCGGGCCCTGCCCCGTCGAAGACTTCGAAAGCACCCGCCTCCGGCTGCGGACCCGCGGCACGGTAGTGGTCTACGGCGTGGACAAGTTCCCCCGCATGGTCGACTACGTACTGCCCGCCGGGGTACGGATTGCCGACGCCGACCGGGTGCGGCTTGGCGCACACCTGGCCGTTGGTACCACCGTCATGCATGAGGGCTTCGTCAACTTCAATGCGGGCACCCTCGGCCAGTCGATGGTCGAAGGACGCATTTCCGCCGGAGTGGTGGTGGGCAACGGTTCGGACATCGGTGGCGGCGCATCCATCATGGGCACACTCTCCGGGGGCGGCAAGGAACGGGTGGCGATCGGCGAACGGTGCCTTCTCGGCGCTCAAGCCGGCATCGGGATTTCCCTCGGCGACGACTGCGTCGTCGAAGCCGGCCTGTACATTACTGCTGGCACCAAGGTCACCCTCCCGGACGGGCGAGTGGTCAAGGCCGCCGAGCTCTCCGGTGAGTCCTTCCTGCTGTTCCTCCGCAACTCGGCGACCGGCGTCGTCGAGGCACGTCCGCGCAGCGGCCACGGGATCGCCTTGAACTCAGTGCTGCACGCCAACTAGGGACCCGTGGCTTACACGAAAGCCGAAGCGCGTCGCCGTCGTCGGGTGAAGACGACGCTTGTTCTCGTCGTGCTGCTGGCGGTGCTGTCCGGTGGCATCTATCTGGCCGTCAACCAGGTGAACACGTCGGAAGTCCTGGTGCGGGAGCGCTGCACCGCCGTCGTCGGCGACGATACCTACGAACTTGGCCTCGAACAGGCCGAGAATGCCTCGCTGATCGCCGCTGTCGCCGTCACCCGTGGGCTGCCGGCGCGGGCCGCTTCCATTGCGCTCGCGACGGCGGTCCAGGAGTCGGGGCTCCGCAACCTGGACTACGGTGACCAGGCCGGACCGGATTCGCGCGGGCTCTTCCAGCAGCGACCATCGCAGGGCTGGGGCACCGACGCCGAGGTACAGGATCCCCTCTACGCGGCCGGGGCGTTCTACGACGCGCTCGTGCTGGTACCCGGCTACGAGGCCCTGCCCATCACCGAGGCGGCGCAGGCCGTGCAACGCAGCGCCCTGCCGGATGCCTACGCCGATCACGAGGCGGAGGGGCGCGCTTTTGCGTCGGCCTTGACCGGCAACTCCCCTGCCTCCCTGAACTGTGTCTTGCGGGGCACCGACCAGGTGGGCGATCCGGCCGCTGTGCAGGCGGCCGCCGAACAGGTTTTCGGCCCCCTCGAAACGTCACTGAACGACGACGGGGCGCTCAGTTTCGCTGCTTCCGGAACCCAGGGCTGGGCAACCGCGCAATGGGCGGTCGCAAACGCCAAGGCGCTGCACATCGAAGCGGTGTCCTATGGTGGTCTGCAATGGACCAGGTCAACTCACGGCTGGGAAGCCGCTGAAACAACGACTGGGCTGATTGTCGTCAAGCTGGCCTTGGCGGACGCCTGACCGGGGTCCTAGGCGAGCAGTTCCACGACCGGCCGAACGTAGCTAGTGAAGGCTAGTGCGTCGTCGGAGAGGTCCTGGCTCATGAGAAGCGTTGCTGGCTCAACGAACCAGGCACGCGGTTCGCTGAGCGGAAGCTCGACCACCTGCAAGGTAAACGCCCGGGAGCTCCGGCCCAACTCCAGTTCCCGCTCCTCGACCAGCTGCTCGAACGGGTCTCTCCGCCGAACCTTTCCCCTCCGGTGTTTCAGCGCGGCATACTCTGCCCTCCGCTCGCGTGACCAGTCGATCGCCGCACCATAGTGGGCTTGAGCCAGCAGCTGAAGGGCGGGCAGGGACGCCAGCTCCGGAAAATGCGGTGCCGTCGCCTCGGCGTCGAAACAGTCCGCAACCAGCTGACGCCACCACGTCTCCCATTCAATCCGGAGCACCGTCAGGCCCCCGGCGTCGTGCACCAGTTGGCTGGGGTCTACCCGATGCACCGAGGGGACCAGCTCGGACACCACCGGGACCCCGACAGCGTCCAACCCAGCGCAGTCCCTCAAATACAGGGAGAACAGCATTACCGGCGACGTGTCAACAACAATGTGCCACCCATGACCACCCGCGGTCATCAACCAATCATCCTTTCTGGGGCGAATCCTCCGGCCTCCCCGGCAGAGACTCGACCTATTGAATCCAAGGGTAGACCGAACGCCCGCGACCCTCTACCCGTGAAGACCACCGATATCCCAGTAACAAACTAGGCTGGAAGCATGAAAATTCTTGTTACCGGCGGCAGCGGCTACATCGGCTCGCATACGACGCTCGCCCTCCTTGAAGCTGGCCACCAGGTGGTGGTTGTCGACAATCTCATGAACTCCTCTGAGACCGCCCTTGACCGGGTCAGGGAACTGAGTGCGAAGGCTCTTACCTTCCACAAAGTGGATCTCCTCGACGAGGCAGCACTCACGGCGGTTTTCGACGCAGAAGCTGTTGATGCTGTAATCCACTTCGCTGGTTTGAAGGCGGTGGGCGAGTCAGTGGCCAAGCCGCTGCATTACTATCACAACAACGTCGGCGGAACGCTGAATCTGCTACGGGTCATGGATGCAGCACAGGTAAGGACACTGGTTTTCAGCTCTTCCGCCACCGTCTACGGCGCTTCGGAAGAGGTTCCGCTGATCGAGAAAATGCCGCTTGACGCGGTCAATCCCTATGGCCGCACCAAGGAACAAATCGAGGACATCCTCTCGGATCTCGGTGCCGCCGATGGCCGCTGGAACATCGCTTTGCTGAGGTATTTCAACCCGGTCGGGGCCCACGAATCCGGGCTGATTGGGGAGGACCCCACTGGCATTCCCAATAACCTGTTGCCCTTCGTGGCCCAGGTGGCAGTGGGGCGCCGGGAGAAAGTGATGGTTTTCGGCAACGATTACCCCACCCCCGATGGCACGGGCATCCGCGACTACATTCACGTGGTGGACCTGGCAGCCGGGCACCTGGCGGCGCTGGATTATCTGACCACCCACGCCGGGGTGCACCGCTGGAACCTGGGCACCGGCAACGGGTCATCGGTGCTTGAGGTACTTGCGGCCTTTTCCGCTGCTGCCGGGCATGAGATCCCCTACGAATTCGCGGCCCGGCGGCCCGGCGACGCGGCGGTCAGCTATGCCGACCCGTCAGCCGCACTGGCGGATCTCGGCTGGTCGGCCCACCGCTCCCTGCAGCAGATGTGCGAGGACCATTGGCGCTGGCAAAAACACAATCCCCAGGGCTACTCGGACCAGTAGTCGCCCGGCGGCTTCCCCGCGTTAACCGCGACGGCCGGTCACCTGCGAAGGTGACCGGCCGTCGTCGTAAGCGGTAGGTGCGGGCTACCTTGCGGGGTAGTTGCGCGCTGCTTCGCCCGTGTAGAGCTGGCGGGGGCGACCAATCTTGGTTTGCGGGTCCTGCATCATTTCACGCCACTGGGCGATCCACCCCGGCAACCGGCCGATCGCGAACAAGACGGTGAACATCTTTTCCGGGAAGCCCATCGCCTTGTAGATCAGGCCGGTGTAGAAGTCTACGTTCGGGTACAGCTTGCGTTCGATGAAGTAGTCATCGGCCAGGGCCTTCTCCTCAAGGCGCATCGCGATGTCGAGCAGTTCGTCATTGCCGCCGAGTTTGCCGAGAATGTCGTGGGCGGTGGCCTTCACGATGGTGGCGCGCGGGTCGTAATTCTTGTAGACGCGGTGCCCGAAGCCCATCAGCTTCACGCCGTCTTCCTTGTTCTTGACCTTTTCCATGAAGTCTTCGGGCTTCATGCCCTTGCCCTGGATATCGCGGAGCATGTTCAGTACGGCTTCATTGGCCCCGCCGTGCAGCGGGCCGAAGAGCGCGTTGATACCGGCAGACACCGAGGCGAACATGTTGGCGTGCGAGCTGCCAACCAGGCGAACCGTTGAGGTGGAGCAGTTCTGCTCGTGGTCGGCGTGCAGGATCAGCAGCAGGTCGAGGGCCTTGACCATCATCGGGTCCAGGTCATACGGTTCCGCGGGCAGCCCGAAGGAGAGCCTGAGGAAGTTCTCGACCAGGTTCATCGAGTTGTCCGGGTACAGCATCGGCTGGCCGATTGACTTCTTGTGTGCGTAGGCGGCGATGACCGGCAGCTTCGCCATCAGGCGGAAGGTGGAGAGCTCCACCTGTTCGTCGTCGAACGGGTCGAGGGAGTCCTGGTAGAACGTGGATAGCGCCGAGACGGCCGAGGACAGCACCGGCATGGGGTGCGCGTCGCGGGGGAAGCCGCCGAAGAAACCCTTGAGTTCCTCATGAAGGAGCGTGTGCCGGCGGATGCGGTCGTCGAAGGCGGCCAGTTCGGTGGGGGTCGGCAGGTTCCCGTAGATCAGCAGGTAGGAAACCTCAAGGAAGCTGGAGTGCTGGGCCAGCTGGTCGATTGGGTATCCGCGGTAGCGCAGGATGCCCTGGTCGCCGTCAATGTAGGTGATAGCCGAGGTGGTGGCCGCGGTGTTCATGAAGCCCGGGTCGTAGGTGACGGCGCCGGTCTGCTTGAGCAGCTTCGACACGTCATAGCCATTGTTGCCTTCAGCAGCATTGACCATCGGGAGGCTGAGTTTCCCTCCGTCATAGTGCAACGATGCACCGTTTTGCTCGGTCATTGAACTCTCCTCTAGGAGTGGTGGCATGCATTGGCTTGCGACACCTTCGCACATTCAACTAAAACGCTACCGGTAGGGACACCCGGAGCGCTAATCGGCGATCCCGTTCGCCGAACGCTGCATCTACTGGGCTTACTGGGCCTGCTGGGCCGCGGACAGCCTTTGGACTGCCGCATCGATGGCCTGGTCGGAGCCGGTCAGCGCGACCCGGATGAATCCTTGGCCAGCATCACCGTAAAAAGTACCCGGCCCGACGATGATCCCCAGCCTGGCGAACCGTTCCACAGTGGTCCAGGTGTCTTCGCCCGCGGTAGCCCACAGGTACAGGCCCGCCACCGAATCCTCGAGCCGCAGTCCGAAGCCCTCCAGCGCGGGGATCAGCTGGTCCCGACGTCGCCGGTACAGGTCCTTCTGGGCTTGCACGTGCTCGTCGTCGTTAAGTGCGGCGCGCATGGCTTCCTGGACCGGGAACGGCACGATCATCCCGGCGTGTTTGCGGGAGTTGACCATGTTGGCAATCAGGTCAGGATCCCCAGCAGTGAACGCGGCCCGGTAGCCGGCCATGTTGGATTGCTTGCTCAACGAGTAGACGGCGAGCAGGTTGCTGTGGCTTCCCCCATTGACGCGGGCGTCCAGCACACTGGGGACCGGTTCGCCGCCCCTGGCGCTATCCCAGTCGCCCCAGCCGAGTTCCGCGTAGCACTCGTCGGAGGCGACGACGGCGCCCAGCGCGCGTGCTTCGGTCACGACGTGTGCGAGGTCGGTGGCCGAGAGGACGCGACCCGTCGGGTTGGCGGGCGAGTTGACCCACACCAGCCGGACACGCGCCCTGGTCTCCTCATCAAGGGTGGACAGGTCATCGGCGGCGACTGCCGTGGCACCCGCAAGTTCCGCACCGATGTCATAGGTGGGGTACGCGACTGTCGGGCGGACGACGACGTCGCCCTCGCCCAGCCCGAGCAACGTTGGCAGCCAGGCGACGAGTTCCTTGGACCCGACCGTCGGCAGGACATCCAACGGATCGAGCCCGTCAACGCCACGGCGGCGGGCGAACCAGTTGCTAACCGCGGACCTGAGCTCGTCAGTGCCGTGGGTGGTGGGATATCCCGGGGCGTCGGCCGCAGCGGTCAACGCCGCCTGGATGACCGCCGGGGTTGGATCGACTGGCGTTCCGATGGACAGGTTCACAGCCCCACCGGTGTGCTGCTTCGCCAGAGTCACGTACGGTGCCATGGCGTCCCAGGGGTAGTCAGGGAGCGCGATCCCGAACTGTCGGCCGCCGTCGTGGGTGGTCATGCGCCCTGGATCTGGGGCGGGAGGGCCGCGATGATCGGGTGGTCCTTGCCAATGTTGCCCAGCTTCGCGGCGCCGCCGGGTGAGCCAATGTCGTCGAAGAACTCGACGTTGGCTTTGTAGTACTCGGCCCACTGCTCGGGGGTGTCATCCTCGTAGTAGATGGCTTCCACAGGGCAGACCGGCTCGCATGCGCCGCAGTCGACGCACTCATCCGGATGGATATAGAGGGACCGTTCGCCTTCGTAGATGCAATCTACTGGGCATTCCTCGATGCAGGCCTTGTCCTTCAAATCCACGCACGGCTGTGCGATTACGTAGGTCACTTCCCACGCCTTTCCAGTTGGGGCTGTCGTTCCGGTTCCAGCTTAACGCAATGGCCCGGTGCAGCCGCATCGTGTGCTCGTTCAGCCCTATGAGCCCCACCACTACCAACGCTGCCCACTACGCTGATCACATGGACTCCCCCGCACGCCACCTGCTCACACTTCCCGTGGGGACCCGCGTCGTGGTCAGGTATCGCCTTGACGATGGGCTCACCGACGCGCTCGGGGAGCTGGTTCGGATCGATGAGCAGACCTGTACCGTGCGGACCAGGCGCCACGGCGACGTCGTCGTACCCCTCGAGCTGGTAACCGCCGCCAAGCCTGTGCCTCCCCCACCCCCGCGGCGGCCTCGACGCTTCTAGGCCCAGCCGGTCAGCACTTCTGCCCACTACATGCGGGTGATTTCCCCCTGGCAGCACCCCATCACTGGACTTCAACGATGCGGGCTACTGAGCAACCTTGTCGGGGAGCTTCTTCATACCCCAGAAGCCCCCGCCCAGCACGGGAATGGTCGCCACGAGGGTCCCCGCCACCCCGATCCACATTGTCGGGAGGATCCCGAGCTGCTCGCCCAGCACTCCCGCGAGGAGGCCAGCGATCGGCATGACCCCCCACACCACAAACCTGATGGACGCGTTCATCCTGCCGAGCAGCCTCGGGGGACAGACCCGCTGGCGCATGCTGACCTGCATGATGTTGTAGGCCAGGACGCAAAAGGTCATCCCAGCCTCCCCCACAATGAGCAGAGCCAACGCGGTAGGCTTCGACGGCGCGAGTGCAGCCAGCGGCACCAGCATCAGGAAGGCGCTGCTGGCCAGGGACGCGAGCGGGATCACGGTCCCCTCACCGATCCGTGCCGCAATCCAGGGGGTTGCAAGGGCGCCCGCCAGCCCGCCCACCGCAGCGACCGAAAGGATCAGGCCGAGCGCTGCCGCCCCCAGGTCGAGGTCCCGCAGGATCAGCAGGGGCAGCAGGGTGAAGAGCAGCGACGCGAAAAAGTTGACGCCGGCAGTGCAGGCCGCGACGCGCCGGATCAGCGGATGCCGCCAGACGAAGGAAAGCCCCTCCTTGATTTCGACGGCAAGCGGACGCCGGTCCGCAACTGGCGAACGCTGCTCCTCGTCCCGGGTCCGGAGCAGGAACACGGCCGACAGCAGATAGCCAGCTGACTGACCGACGACCAGCAGCGGCGCACTGAGCAGCTGCAATAGCCCGCCGCCCAGTGCGGGCCCACCCAGCCTGGAAATCTGGGCGGTCGACTCGAGCTTCGAGTTGGCACTGGGCACCTGGTCGCCTGCCACCAGCACGGGAACGTAGCTTTGGTAGGCGACATCGAAAAACACGGTTGCGATGCCGACGACGCCGGCCACCAGGCAGAGGTGCCAGATGGTAAGCGAATCCACCCACCAGAGCAGGGGGATCGCGAGCATCGCGACCATCCGCACCAGATCCGCCCCGATCATGACCCGGCGTTTGAGCCAGCGGTCAACCCAGGCTCCGGCGGGTAGCCCGACGAGCAGGAACGCTGCCGTGCCGCTGGCATTGAGCACACCGACTTCAAACTCGGAGGCACCCAAAAGCAGAACAGCGATGACCGGGAGGGCAAGATGCCCGAGTTGGGTTCCCAGCTGGCTGATGGCTTGTCCGGCCCAGAAATTGAGAAAGTTCCGATCGCGAAGCAGGGACGGCGGCGGGGATTCGGTCTGGGTGGTCACCGTCACAGTCTGCGTGCAGTGATTGACTACTGTCAATCACTGGGTCGGCCTGACGTATCATTTAGGAATGGATACTGATGAGGATGTGCAGGCCCGCGGCCGAGCGCTCAGCTCCCCCGTTAGGCTCAGAATCCTCCGGCTGTGCCTTCATAAGGGCAGAACCAACAAGGAAATCGCTGAGCTCCTCGACCTTAATCCGGCGACCGCACTGCACCACGTACGGACCCTCCTGGCAACCGGGTTCCTGACGGCCGAGGAAACCCGCACCGGCAACCGCGGCGCCAAGGAAATTCCCTACCGGGCGACCGGACTGTCATGGCGAAGCAGGATTCCTAATGCTGCGCCGGTGCTGGTAGAAACTTTCCTGCAGGAGATTGACGGGCTGAATCCGTCGGAGATTGATGTCTGGCGGCTTGGTGTCCGTTTGAACGAAACAAACCGCTCCGAGATGATGCGCAGGATCCGCGAGATCCTAGAGGAATACGCAATCCGCGATTCAGACACCGACGGCACCGCCACGTCCATCATGTTGGCCCATCATCTGGACCGCAGCGCGGACTAGCCGACACGGCCTAGACCGGACGGATAGCTCGCCGGGGCCGCAGCACCCACCAGGACACCATCGAAGCGGCGACCGTGACGACCGCCAGGCCAAACACCCAGATGCTTCCCGCGACCGCAGACGGCAAGAGTGGTTCCATCCCCAAGTCAGTCAGCACCAGCGGCTGATCCTCGCTGGCGGCAAACAATCCCACCACCAGGTAAGCGACTCCACCCACCACCGGGGCAAAATATACATTGCGAGCCCACAGCGCCACGAAAACGGCGACACTCCCTGCCAGCAGCACTGCCGCGGCCGCGCCCACCGGAAGGGTGAGGCCGTCAAAGTCCCACTGCTGGCCATGGAGGGCGGTTCCCAGGACTGCCACAGCAAGCCCCAAAGCGAGCGAAACGAGAAACGCCCACCACAGGGGAATTACCTGGTGGTGGGCGTTTCCACGGGCGGGGCGATCCCCCACCGCGGTGCCCATTGGCTGGCTGACGACGACGACGGCTGGGCGCCGGTCGTCGTCGTCAGTCAGTGCCGATGAGCGATCCTGCAAAACGGTCGAAGGCTAGACGCGGGCGCGTGAACGAGCCGCGCGCATCCGCTCGTTGGCATCGAGGATCAGCTTGCGGATCCGGATCGACTCCGGAGTCACCTCAACACACTCGTCTTCGCGGGCGAACTCCAACGACTCTTCAAGGGTCAGCTTGCGGGGAGGGGTGAGGTTCTCGAAGGTATCCGATGAGGCTGCACGCATGTTGGTGAGCTTCTTTTCCTTGGTGATGTTCACGTCCATGTCATCGGCGCGTGAGTTCTCGCCAACGATCATGCCCTGGTACACCTCGGAGGTGGGCTCCACGAAGAAGGAGCCGCGTTCCTGCAGGTTGATCATGGCGAACGGGGTAACGACTCCGGCGCGGTCAGCGATCATCGAGCCGTTGGTGCGGTACTCGATGTCCCCGGCCCAGGGCTCGTAACCCTCGGAGTAGGAAGCAGCGATACCGGCGCCGCGGGTGTCCGTGAGGAACTTGGTACGGAACCCAATCAGGCCACGGGCGGGGACGATGAATTCCATCCGGACCCAACCGGTGCCGTGGTTGGACATGTTGGTCATGCGGCCCTTGCGGGTCGCGAGGATCTGGGTCACTGCGCCCAGGTACTCCTCGGGTACGTCGATGGTCATGTGCTCCATCGGCTCGTGCACCTTGCCGTCGACCATCCGGGTCACAACCTGAGGCTTGCCGACCGTCAGTTCGAAACCTTCACGACGCATCTGCTCGACGAGGATAGCGAGTGCAAGCTCGCCACGGCCCTGTACTTCCCAGGCGTCGGGACGCTCTGTGGGAAGAACCTTCAGGGAAACGTTACCGATCAGTTCACGGTCCAGGCGATCCTTCACCTGGCGCGCGGTCACCTTGGCGCCCTTGACCCGGCCGGCGAGCGGCGAGGTGTTGATACCGATGGTGACCGAGATGGCCGGGTCATCGACGGTGATCAGGGGCAGCGGCTGGGGGTTGTCAATGTCGGTCAGGGTCTCACCGATGGTGATGTCCTCGATGCCGGCGACGGCGACGATCTCGCCCGGTCCGGCGGAATCGGTAGGCACGCGATCGAGGGCGCGGGTGGCCAGCAGCTCGGTGATCTTGACTGACTTCAGCTCACCGTTCTGACGGGCCCAGGCGACGGTCTGTCCCTTACGCAGGGTGCCGTTGAAGATACGCAGCAGGGCGAGACGGCCCAGGAACGGGGATGCGTCGAGGTTGGTAACGTGCGCCTGCAGCACACCGTCCGGGTTGTACCGGGGCGCTGGGATGTGATCGATGATGGTCTTGAACAGTGGCTCAAGGTTGTCATTCGACGGAACCGTGCCGTCAGCCGGCTGCTCGAGTGAGGCTGCGCCTTCACGGGCTGCCGCGTAGACGACTGGCACGTTGAGAACCGAGTCGAGGTCCAGGTCCGGAACTTCGTCGGCGAGGTCCGAGGCAAGGCCCAGGAGGAGGTCCATTGATTCGCTGACCACTTCATCGATCCGCGAGTCGGGACGGTCAGTCTTGTTGACCAGCAGTACCACTGGGAGCTTCGCGGCGAGGGCCTTACGCAGCACGAAACGGGTCTGGGGCAGTGGGCCTTCAGAGGCATCCACCAGCAGGACAACGCCGTCGACCATTGACAGCCCGCGTTCCACCTCGCCACCGAAGTCGGCGTGGCCCGGGGTGTCGATCACGTTGATGGTGATGGTCTCGCCATTGGCAGAGGGCCCGTCGTAGAACACGGTGGTGTTCTTGGCCAGGATGGTGATGCCTTTTTCGCGCTCGAGGTCACCGGAGTCCATGACCCGGTCTGCCACGTCGCCGTGGGCTGCGAAGGAATTGGTCTGCCGGAGCATGGCATCAACCAAGGTGGTCTTTCCGTGGTCAACGTGGGCCACGATGGCAACGTTGCGGAGGTCGCTGCGAACAGCTGTGTTGCCTGTGGTTTCAGACATGCGTAATGACTCAATTCAGTAATCTTGAGGGGAATCTAGCGTTATGAGGACGGCGCCTGCTTGTACCAGTCTAAGCTCTCAGGAAAAAATGCCCTAACGCGGCGATCAGCTCGGGTCAAAATAGCAGGTCCTCGGTGTTCCACGCAGAAACGGCCCGCCCCTGAAGGGCGAGCCGTTTCCGTGTCCTACCCCGGTGAACAATGGGGCAGCTCTTTAGCTAAAGTGCTAGGACTTTTTGGAGCGGGAAAGCTTCCAGCGCCGGGCCCCCGAGTTTCCGGCTGCCCCCCGTGGAGCTTCCTCGAGGTGGTAATCCCGCCAGCTGATCCTGGATCTGCTGATCCATCCGATCAGACATGTGTTCGCTGACATGGTCGTTGACCTGATCGGCAACAGCTATGCGTGCCTGGCGCCGCTGGGCACGCAGGAAATCCTGGTGCTCCTCGTGGAATGCCTTGACCGTGGCAATGCACATGAAGATCATCACCACACTGAACGGCAGTGCGGTCAGGATGGCCGCCGTCTGGATGGAGGCCAGTCCATCATCGCCAACCAGGAGCAGGGAGATTGCTACCGTAGCGGCGGCAACGGCCCAGAACGCGCGGATCCAGTGGTTGGGATCCGGGTGCCCGCCGGTTGAGATCATGCTCATCACCAGAGCACCGGAGTCCGCCGAGGTGATGAAGAAGATTGCGATCAGGATGATCGCCCCGATCAACAGGATCGGACCGCCGGGTAGGTCTGTCAGGAGCCCGAACAGCGCGTTATTGGTATCCACCGCACCGTCTTCCCCAACCAGACCGCCGTTGCCGAACAGCTCGCGGTAGAGGGCTGATCCGCCGAGTACCGAGAACCAGAGGAAGGTGAGCAACGTCGGAACGAGCAGCACGCCGGCAACGAATTCGCGCACGGTACGGCCCTTGGAAATGCGGGCGATGAAGATGCCTACGAACGGGGCCCAGGAAATCCACCAGCCCCAGTAGAAGGTGGTCCAGGCCGACTGCCAGGCTTCGCCGTCGGCTCCGGCAAAGGCGAGGGTGTCGAAGGTCAGACCCACAACGTTCTGCAAGTAGTTACCAATGGACTGAACGAACTCACGGAGCAGGAACAGCGTTGGGCCGGTGAAAAGAATGAAGAGAAGCAGCACGCCGGCGAGCACCAGGTTGGTGTTGGACAGCCATTTCATGCCCTTGCCTACGCCTGAGATAACTGACACCAGGGTCAAGGCTGTGATGCACAGGATGAGACCAACCTGGGTGAACTTGGTTGCTTCCATGATGTTGGCGGTATCGAGCCCCGCCGACATCTGGAGAACGCCGAGTCCCAGGGAGGTAGCGACGCCAAATAGGGTGCCAACCAGGGCAACGATGTCAATGGCGTCGCCCCATTTGCCCTTGACCTTGTCGCCCAGCAGAGGTTCGAGGGTCCAACGAATGGAGATGGGACGACCGCGGCGGTGCACCGCATAGGCAATAGCGAGGCCTACTACTACGTAAATGCTCCAGGCGTGGAGGCCCCAGTGGAGGAAGGTCTGGGTCAGGGCTTGCTGGGCAAGCTCAATGCCGGTCCCTTCTGTCCCGGGCGGGGGTGCAGCGAAGTGGTTCAGCGGTTCAGCGACGCCCCAGAAGACCAGGCCAATGCCCATGCCAGCAGCAAAGAGCAGCGCAAACCAGGACATCAGCGAGAATTCCGCCCGGTCCTCGTCCTTACCAAGACGGATATCGCCGAAGCGACTCAGGCCGACCCAGAGCGAAAAAACAACGAACATGGCAACGATGGCCACGTAGTACCAGCCGAACGCGCTGATGACGTTCGTCTGGATGGCGCCGAAGACTTCGGCGGCCGTGGAGGGGAAGATGAGGGCGAAGCCCACGAACACCACGATAAGCGCAGCGGCCGGAATGAACACCGCTTTGGACAGCCGTGAAGCTGGCTGCGGTTTCCCTTCCGTGGGATGGCCATCTGACTCGCCGGGTGGACTATCGGTTGCCGGATTTCCGGACCTGAGGGACATTCGGGTAACTCCTCATGCTTCTTGTTTTAAGGTGAGAATGACTATTGACAAGGCTCTACCTAGGCAGTAGGGCCTAACCCAGCGTACAGAAGGACCGGTCCCGATGCACAAGGCCGGCTTAACGCGAGAACGACGGCGACCCATCCGCGGAAGGGATGTGTCGCCGTCGTTCCTGGTAAACGGGAGCCGTTACTCGGCTGATGCGAGGAGCTTCGCCCGCAGCTCCCGGCGTTCGCGCTGCTTCTCCGGGTTCGGCAGCGGGACCGCCGCGAGGAGCCGCTGAGTGTAGGGATCCTGAGGCCGCCGAAGGATCTGGTCCCTGGTCCCCTGCTCCACAATCCTGCCTCGTCGCATCACGCAAATCCGGTCGGACATGAGGTCGACGACGGCGAGGTCGTGGGTGACGAACAGGCAGGCGAACCCGAGCTCCTGCTGCAGGTTCTTCAGCAGTTCCAGCACGGTGGCCTGCACCGACACATCGAGTGCTGAGGTCGGTTCATCAGCCACGAGAAGCTTCGGTTTCAACGATAGTGCGCGAGCAATACCGACCCGCTGCTTCTGCCCACCCGAGAGCTCATGTGGGTACCGGTTGCGGTAGGCGCGCGGCAGCTCCACCTGGTCGAGGAGGGTCTCGATCCGCTTCTGCAGATCGGCGCCCTTAGCCACCTTCGCCAGGAACATCGGTTCGCCGATGCTCTCCCCCAGGGGCAGCCGGGGGTTCAATGATGAGGAAGGGTCCTGGAAGACCATTCCCACGTTGCGGCGCAGCTCGAACAGTTCCTTACGGGTCGCGTTCGAGATTTCCTTGCCGGTGACGGTCAGCGACCCTGCGGCGACGGGCAGCAAGCCAACTGCCGCACGCCCGATGGTTGTTTTCCCTGATCCTGACTCGCCAACCAAGCCGAGAATCTCTCCCGGGTAGATGGCCAGATTCGCCCCTTCGACCGCCCGGAATGCGGGGACCCTGCCCTGTTTGGGGTACTCGATTGCCACATCTGTGAGTTGCAACACTGCGGCACCGCGCGAGGTGTCAGCGGCGCGTTCTGCTTCATCGAGCCGCGCCTGGTTGTCGCGTTCGCGCCGCATCAGCTCGTCCTGGTCGACGTCCCTGAGCTCGGTGCGGGTGGCGGCTGCAAGCGCTGCGGTGACATCTACTTCATCGGTGTCGCCGCCGCCCTGCCCAAGGTGGGGCACCGCGGCGAGCAGTTTCCTGGTGTATTCGTGCTGCGGGTCATGAAAAATCTGTGCGGAGGTGCCCGCTTCAACGATCCGGCCCTTGCTCATCACTACGATGTGGTCGGCGAGGTCGGCGACCACTCCCATGTCATGGGTGATCAATACGATGGCACTGTTTAGCTTGTTGCGCAGGTTGCGCATCAGGTCCAGGATTTCGGCCTGAACAGTCACGTCCAGCGCGGTTGTGGGCTCGTCGGCAATGAGTAGCTTCGGATCACAGGAAAGCGACTGGGCGATCATGGCCCGTTGGCGCTGCCCACCAGACAGCTGGTGCGGGTAGGACTTGAACGCCTTCTCAGGGTCGGGAAGCTCAACCATGTCAAGCAGCTTCAGCGCCCGCTCTTTGGCCTCGTCCGGGGAAATCTCGTTGTGCAGGCGGATGGTTTCGATGATCTGGAACCCGATGGTGTACACCGGGTTCATTGCGGTCATCGGTTCCTGGAAAATGACCGCAACGTCACGGCCACGAACCTGGCGAAGTTTGCTTCCGGTCAGCCCGAGGATCTCCCTGCCGTTGAGCTTCACGCTGCCCGTGGTGCGGCTGTTTTCAGGGAGCAAGCCCAGGAGAGACATGGAGCTCGCGCTCTTGCCCGATCCGGACTCGCCCACGATGGCGAGTACCTCACCGGCCTTGACCTCGTAGTTCAGGTCGATGGCTGCAGGGACCCAGACCTTGTCCACGCCATAGTCGACGCTCAAGCCTTTGACCTGGAGCACAGGAACGCCGCCCTGGGGTGTCTGGCCTGTTTCCGAATTTTCGATGACGCCGTCGGTCATGATTCTGCTTTCCTTCCGCCCGTGGCCTGCCACATTCTGGTGATTAGTGGACTGGCCCGGAATCCTGAAACTATATGGGTATGAATAGCCCGAGTGATGTAGCCAGTCCCGTCATCTTCAAACCACGATTTGGCAAGTGGTTTGCAGGTTTGACCTGGGTGCTGGCCGGGATTGGTATTGCCCTGTCGGTGGCTGGTGACGGCGTTGACGGTTTGATTTCCGCGTGGCCGTTGCTCGCCCTGGCCTACTTTGGCTGGTTGCTGTTCTGGCATCCGTCCGTGGTGATTGCCGACGACGCAGTAACGCTCAACAACCCGCTGCGCTCCATTTCGGTGCCGTGGGCGGCGCTGATTCACGTCGACACGAAGTTTGCCCTTACCCTCGTCACCGTTCGCGGTAGTCACACCGCGTGGGCGGCGCCGGCTCCCGGCGTCTGGGGCACACACCGGGGTAAGCCTGAGCATGTTCAGGGCCTGCCCGAATCCAGCTACGGTCCAGCCCAGTCCATTCGACCGGGAGATCTGAAGAATACCGATTCGGGAGCGGCAGCCTTCCTGGTCCGTACCCACTGGGCGGCCCTGGTCGACGGTGGACTGGTTGACGCCGACGCCACGGAAACCACTGCTGTGGTTACCCGCATCCACTGGGTTGAGATCGGATGTGCAATCGCCCTGATTGCCGCCAACCTGATTGCTTTCTCCCTGGTCTAACTGGTAGGCGCGACGCGGCAGCACCACTGCCGCGCCTACCGGGTCAACCATGCGCTTCGGCACTTTAGGCCTCGGGGCGGCTGGGGTCGGAGATATCGCCAGAGTGTACTGCCTTCTTGGCGTTGAATTTCTTCTGACGCGGATCGAAAGCATCTCGTAGCCCATCACCGATGAAGTTGATCGACAAACAGATCAGGATGATGAAGAGCCCAGGCCACCAGAACAACCATGGCCGGGTGTTGAACGCCTGCTGGTTGTCGCTGATCAGACTGCCGAGGGAGATATCGGGGGCCCTGACTCCCAGCCCAAGGAAGGACAGTGCTGACTCCAGCAGGATGGCCGACGCCATCACCAGGGTGGTGTTGACGATAATCACGCCCACGGCGTTGGGCAGGATGTGCTTGAAAATGATCCTGGTATCGGATGCCCCTGCGATCCGGGCAGCGTCAACGAATTCGCGCTCACGGAGGGAGAGGAACTCCCCGCGGACCAGGCGGGCAAGACCAGTCCAGATGATCAGCCCCACAAACACTCCGAGCAGAATTACCCCTGCGCTACCACCCATGATGCTGCGCAGGAAGGTGCCGCTGCCGGTGAGGTTGTTCCCCACGCTACCGAGGACGGCGGCGAGAATGATCAGGGGGATCACGATGATGACGTCGGTGAAGCGCATCAGTACTGATTCGACCCAGCCGCGGAAGTACCCTGACACTCCACCGATGATCACGCCGAGGATCCCACCGAGGATGCCGATGATGAACATGATGATCAGCGAGAGCTGGGTGCCGCGCATGGTCATGGCGAACAGGTCGCGGCCGACGCGGTCCTGACCGAATGGGTGGTCACCGAAGTCGAACGGCAGGACCCAGGTGGGTGCGCCGTTGGGGGTGGCGAGGGGAAGAGTCTGAACGTAGTTCCATTTCCACCAGCCCGGGATGCCCGCATACCCGATCGAGGTGAAAGCGGTGATCACCACGAGGACGAAAACCACCATGCTCACAACGGCGGCTGAGTTGCCGAAGAACCGCTTGCGGACGATCTGACCCTGGCTCAGGCCAATCGAGTCGTCTTTCTTCGGGGTCGGCTTTTGCTTGTTCTCTGCTCTGGTGCTCATGCTTTTACCCTCACTCGTGGGTCAAGTACCGAGTAGGCCAGGTCTGCAACCAGGTTGAAGACGAGGGCCAGGATGCCGGTAATCAGGAAGACTCCCATGATGGGATTCGGATCAACGCGGCCCAACGCACCAATGAACAGTTGTCCCATACCGCTGAAGGCGAAGACCTGTTCGGTGATGATGGCACCGCCGATCAGTCCACCGATGTCAAAGGCGACGAGGGTGGCCAATGGGATCAGTGCGTTCCGGAACGCGTGACGCATCACGACTGTGCGCTCGCCCAGCCCCTTGGCGCGTGCCGTGCGGATGTAGTCCTGGTTCATGATCTCGAGCATCGATGCCCTTGAATAGCGGCTGTAGCCGGCCAATGAGATCAGCATCAGCGCAATGGTGGGGAGCAGGAGATGGGTAAAGGTATCGATGCCCATGATCCAGAAGTCACCCTCAAGGTTCGGGGTGGAGGAACCCAGGGTGGCAATTGGCCTGCCCCGGATCCTGCTGTTGTCCGAGTAGAGGGGCCAGGACTGCATAAATCGGTCGAGGAGGATGGTGAAACCCATGAGGAAAGCAGTGAGTCCCGCAGCGTTCATGCTCTGCCGACGGTCGTAGCCGCCCATGAAGTATCCAACAGCGACGCCGACCAGCACGGTAGCGACAGCCAGCAGGACGATCATCAGCGGGGTCGCCAGGTCGAGCAGTGGCTGCATGGTGAAGTAGGCAATCATGCCGATGCCAACGGTGATCAGCGCCGAGTAGAGCGCCTTGCGGTTCTTCAGCCCTGCGGTCAGGAGGGTGACACCGTAGGCAATTCCGACGCCTGCAATGGCAATGACGACGGGGCCGAAGCCTGGTTCGAGGAACCATTGAGTGAGGTCGAGGAAAAAGAGAATGACTGCTGCGAAGGCGAACCCGGCCGCCCCTGCGATCAGACGCTTCTTCAAAGTCCCTCGGGCGACCAGATACCAGATAAAGGCGGAGACCGAACTGGTGACCAGTATCGCAGTGAGGGAAATATTCGGATCGGCAAGGAACGTGTTGAAGCTAATCGCTCCATACTCCTTCAACAGGACCGCCACCCAGAAGATTGGGAGGGAGAAGAAGAGGAACGCCATGAAGGTGACACCGTAATCGAGTCCGCTGTATTGGCGGAGGGCGGTGATGATACCTAGCGAAATGCCGATCAGGATGGCGAGGACGGTGGCGCCAGTGACGAGGAGGATGGTCTGGCCCATCGCCCGGGAGAGTAACTGGGTTACTTCAATTCCGGCGATGCTGCTGCCGAGGTCGCAGGTAGCAGCGAAGGGGATGAGGCAGCTGGCTGCCCCACCAAGCCATTCGAAGTACCGGATAGGGGCTGGGACGTCGAGACTCAGCAGGTCTGTCCGAAGTTGGATGAGCGTTTCCCGGTTGGGAACGTTGCTCTCGCGCAGATCCCTCAGCGGATCGCCTGAAAATGCGGTCAGCATGTAGACGATGAAGGATGCGCCCAACAGGATGAGCACGGCGGCAACTAAGCGCCGGACGATGTAGGTCACCATAGTGTTTAAACCTCAATGTTAAGGTTCCGGGGATCACCCGGCGTTGTGGCAAGAGTGTAATGCACCGAACAGGCAGCCGATATTTGGGAGATCCCAATCGCTTCCCGCAGATGCGCAATTCCGAGGACGGTGCAGGCGCTAGAAAGCGCTGGGGCCAGCGAGGCCGGCCCCAGCGCTTTCGTGTCTAGCGCACTAGATAATGGGTGTGGCCGAATTACTCAGCAACTGTCCATTCCCAGAAGTTCCACCAGATACCCTCTTGGGTCGGGCTGAAGCCGACGCCTTCGATTGAATCACTGGCAGCGTTGATACCGATCGACTGGAACAGAGGCAGGCCATAGCCGGTCTCGAACAGGCGGGTGTCAACGATGGTCTGCAGCTCCTGCTGCTCAGCTTCATCAGTGGTGACGATCAGCTCGTCCATAGCTTCCTGAGCTTCATCATCACAGAATCCGCTGAAGTTGGATGCCGAGCCACAGCCGTAGAGCTGGGGAACACCGGTTACGCCAACGCCCGTGCTGACCCAGCCGAAGATGGTTGCGTCATAGGTTCCCGTACCCAAAGCTGAACCCCACTCGTTGCCGGGGAGTCCGCCGTCAACAACCTGGAAGCCAGCCTGCTCAGCGCTTTCGGCGATGAGGGTGTAAGCGTCAACCCGGTTGGGGTTGTCGACGCTGTACATGATCCGGACCTCAGGAGTTGCTCCATCGAGCAGTTCCTTTGCTCCTTCGATGTCAACTTCGTCATACTCTTCTGAACCGTTCACGGGAACAGCTGCCTCGTAGCCGGGGGTGCCGACGTCGAAGATGTTGGAGTTGCGGTGGTCAGCTTCTGGATCCAGCTGCGCGATGGTGGAAGCAACAATGGCGTCGCGAGGGATCGTCTTCATGAACGCCTTGCGAACGTTCTCGTCTTCGAAGACACCGCTGTAGTTGAGGTCAAGGTGATCGAAGGAGAGCTCGTCGCCTTCGAAGATGTTGACGCCGTCAATGGCTTCGAGTGACGCGAGCGTGTCAGCTGATGCCTGTGGCTGGATAACGTCGACGTCGCCGTTCTGCAGGCCCTGGACCTGGGCAGTGGCGTCACCGATGTAGCGGATGGTGATTTCGTCGAGCTGGGTCTCGGGGCCCCAGTTGTAGTCTTCGTTCTTGACCAGTGTCATCGACTGGTCAGGAGTCATTGAGTCAACGATGTACGGTCCGCTGGACAGGTACATGGCTGGATCGTCAGGAAGGGTGGTGGTGTCGAAGGCAGTGTTCCAGATGTCAGCGACTGGCTGAAGGTCGGGACGTTCCTGAGGATTTTCCGGATCACCTTCGGGGGTGTTCTGGATGAGTTCGATCAGGGCAGCTTCGTCAGCAAGACCGGCCTGGGTTGCGACCACGTGGGCTGGGGTGTCAATCACGCCGTAGGCGATTTCCCAGTCAGCGTAGGGCTCGGTGTACTCGATGGTGATGGAACGGCCATCTTCGCCCAATTCGGGGAGCAGTGACAGGTCCAGGCCAGCGGTGCTGGCTGCTGCGAAGTACGTGGCGCCGGTTTCTGCTTCGGCGTCCGCGTCGTCAAAGTAACCCGAGCTGACGGCCCAGGAGAACAGGAGATCTCCGCCGTCGATTGGCTCGCCGTCGGACCAGGCGACACCCTCGTTGACGGTGTAGGTGACGGTCAGAGGATCTTCGGAAACAACTTCGTAGGATCCGAATTCTTCCCTCGGAACAACCTCAAGCTGGTCGTTGATGTAGTTGAACCCCGACTTGGTCAAGTAGCTGACCTTGCCGTTGATATCGACGTTGCCTGTAGCGCTGTCTGAGTTGAACGAGGTAAACGGGTTTACCTCGGCAACACTTACGACTCCGCCGCTCGAGGCGCCGGTGTCGCCGCTCGCGTCTGGGTCAGAATTGCCGTCGCCACTGTCTGTGCTGGCGCAGGCGCTGAGTGCAAGTGCAGCGATTGCCGCGACTCCCACAGCTTTGGAAGTACGTCCGAAACGCATTCCGCCTCCTATTTCGTGTTCTGGATAGAGCCCCATGTGGTTTTACAAAGAGCTGACACGCCCCTCCCTGAGGAGTGGCGTGCCTCACATGACTAGAAGCCTAAGGGCTAATTGTTGCGGTCAGGTGTCCTAACCCCCATCGCAACCGGGTTGTTACCGAGATGCAACCAAATTTTTTTTCGGGTGTTCATTCAGGGATTTCCCAGCACCCGCCGATCAACATTATTGGCCCAGCTTTTGTACAGGAAACCCGCTGGACACTCATTGGGCGGCAAACGCGAAGATACGCTTCCAACAACATGAGCTTGGTCGACTACCCGCCGCAGTCCTTCCGGTCGCGGCACGACTTCAGCTCACTCTCGCGAAGCGGATCCTCGTTGCGCACCTTCTGCCTTGGAGACCCGCTTGTTGTTGATCAGATCTGCCTTACTCATGGTGTGTGCCCTCGTAGTTGTAGCTGGCACCCTCATCGCTCCCCCGCCCGCTACATCGGCTTCTGCCTTCAGCGACGTTCCGCTGGGCACACCGTTTCATTCCGAAATCACCTGGTTGGCAACCCAGGACATTTCCACCGGCTACCCAGACGGTACGTTCAAGCCGGGGCAGCCCGTCAACCGGGATGCGATGGCGGCCTTCCTCTACCGCCTGGCAGGCAAGCCTGCGTTCGCCTCGCCCAGCCAATCGAGATTTGCCGACGTCCCCATGGGATCGCAGTTTTTTAGGGAGATTCATTGGTTGGCTTCCTCCGGGATCACAACCGGCTGGTCCGACGGGACATTTAGACCGCTGCAACCAGTTAAGCGGGATGCGATGGCGGCCTTCCTTTACCGCTTTGCCGTAAGCCCCCAGTTCGCTCCGCCCCGGGCTGCAGCATTCGGCGATGTTCCGGTCGGCGTCGAGTTCTACAAGGAAATCAGCTGGCTGGCGACCACCGGAATCTCTACCGGGTACCCGGGTGACGTCTTCAAACCGTTGCAAGCCGTCAACCGCGACGCGATGGCGGCCTTTATGTACCGGACCGCACCCCAGCTGCCGCCCGACCACAGCTTGCCACTTACACCTGTGACGAGAGATTTCAGGCTTTACCCTTTCAGCACCTCTGCGTTCTCCAACACCCGGGTGGGACCTGCGATCAGGTTCGCCAGCGCTTCTGACCCACGGCACTCAACCTTTCGCGCCGGCGGCACCAACGTCAACAGCGAACGGTGGTCCATCTCGGTTCAACAAGCCTCGCAAAGCGATCCGGTCGCCACTGTGCGTGCCGACGCCGGTGGCACCCACTCCATCAGGATCCCGCTCAACGCGACCACCACGGGTGGGACTGACCAACATATGTCGATCATCCAGCCCGACGCCCGAACCGCCTATGAGGCCTGGGGCATGCAACGAATATCCGCGACTGAGTGGACAGCCCGCTATCTCGTGAAGACCGACATTCGCGGCGAGGGAATGACAGCTGGGGCGCGGGCTTCTGGAATCAGCCATCTCCATGGCTTGATCCGGAAGGACGAACTGAAGAACCTCGACATCAACCACAGCCTCGCGATCGGTATCGACAACGCGCAGCTCAAAAGCGTCAACAACGGCACCGGCGTCTGGCCGGCACGGCGAGAGGACGGCGATTCAGCGCGGGCTTATACCGGGAATATTCCGATGGGCTCGATGCTAGCCCTCCCTCATGGCACCAACCTGGGTGCGCTTGGACTGTCGCCCGAGGGTTATGCGCTCGCTGAGGCCTTACAGCAATATGGCGGACATGTCCTGGTCCGCTCCAGCGGGGTCACCCTCTACGCGGAGCCCGCAGCAAACCAGACACAGGTCAAAGCCCTCAAGAATGACTGGGCGAAGCTTCGTCCCCTGCTGCGGATAGTCACCAACAACACCAAGGACAACATTGCCGGTGCCCGCTAGCTACCCGGGTCATACATGAACTCACGGAGTTCCTGGGAACAACGGCAGGACACCGCGATCTTCTTCGCCCACTCGACGGCGTCGCCGCGCGTGGGCAACTCGAGCACGGTGAACCTGCCCGTGAGTTCACTGCCCGGGTAGATCGCGCTGCTGGCAGTGCCATCGGCAGAGATCAGCACCGGATCGATGCTCTCGTTGATCCCGCCCGCGAACACATACACGCCGGCAGCTTTGGCGTCCACGATCACAGCGTGAGAGGCGGCGACGACGGCGGGAAACTCTTCTTCAGGGATCATCATCGCTTCGCTCGGGAATGAGATGAGATATTTGGTCTTGACTCGATGATGGCCGTCATTGGGCACGACGGCAATGGTCTCTGATCGACGATCAGCGTTGCCCTGCAGTCGGCGGTCAGTCACCCACCGGCCGCCACGGCCCCCATTGCTCGGCGCCGGGAACATCACCCCTGGTCCACCACTGCGTCCGGTACATCTCGCCCTCGAAGATCACCCGGCGGCCCTCGGTGTAAACCATGTCTTCCTCCCAGGCCACGGGTTCGGCGTCGGCAGCCTCCTGGGCCGACAGCGAGGGGTCGGCTGCCGGTGGGGCGTCCGCCGTCGTTGCACCCGGGGTGGTTGTGCCGGGGGTGATGGTTGGCGGACTGGGTGGCTGCACCGTGGTCTCGGGCATCACCCTGTCACGTGCCGGGCCTCGTGAGGCTTCCCGCAGCTGATCGGAAAGTACGGTCAGGAGCGAACCGTCCCGGTTGCCTGCCAGGTCCCACCACATGCCACCGCCCAGCCCCTTCTCCAGAATGTAATCGCTCTTGAGACGCACGGTTTCGGGGTTGTCGTAGCTCCACCATTTGTCGCCGTCGAACCGCCAGGCCGCGCCGAGTGTCGTGTCGGTGAATTCCTCACCGACCTCTCGCAGCTCGTCGTAATCCTCCAGGCCCGGTTCTTCACCGCCCGGCGCGGGTCCGGTGGCTTCGCCCCAAGGCTCCGCCGAGTCAGCACCCATCCAGCCCCTGCCGAACGCGGCGAGCCCGAGACCGAGTTGGGCGGGGTCGATTCCGGCGTCGAGATAGGCACTGACGGTCCGGTCCACTGAGAAACGCTCGCCGTCTGGGCGTGGATCTTCCGGATCGTCGAAAAGGTTTCCCTGGTGGCCGGTGAGGCCCGGTTCCCACGTTCCCCACAGGTCGTAGCCCTGGATATTTCCGAAGTCGAGGTATTCAAAGAGTTCGGGGTCGTTCCAGCCACCGGCCTCGATAACCTCAGGATTTGCTGGCAGGAAGGCGCTCAGGGAATAGGAGGCACCCGTGTTAGCCCCATGGGCATCGAGTTGCTCCCGGAATTCTTGCAGCAGCAGCCGGAAGTTCTCGGCGTCGTTTTCGGGGTCCACACCGTTACCCTCTAGCCCTTTATCGGTACCCGGCCATTCCCAGTCGATGTCGATGCCGTCGAAGATGCCGGCCGCAGCACCGTCCCCTCCCCTGCCCTCGATCATCGGGAGGTTGCCCTTGATGTACAGGTCGATGCAGGAGGCGACGAGGGCCTTGCGGGATTCGTCGGTCGCCGCGGCACGCGAGAAGTTCTTCGACCAGGTCCAGCCACCGAGTGAGATCACCGCACGCAGCCCCGGGTTGGCTGCCTTCAGCTGCCGGAGCTGATTGAAGGATCCGGCCAGCGGTTGCTCTGCTGTGTCACCGATCCCGGCAATGGAGCCAGCCGCGTCGTAGGCCATGCCGTAGTCCGCCCACGCGTCGGAGGCGCCGTCAGAACCGTCCGGACCGCTTCCCTGAGCCTTGTTCGCTTCGAAGCAAGTCAGCGTCTCGTGGTGGATGTTCCCGAAGGCGTAGTTGATGTGACTCAGGTTTCCGGCGGCTCCAGAGTCCTGAAGGGCCTTCATGGGGAATTGTCGCCCATAGACTCCCCACTGGGGGAAATAGCCGACGCTTCGGTAACCGTTGATGCGGGCCGGAGTGGTAGCGGCGTCATCGGAACCGCTTCCCTTCGAGGTGTTCCCGAAGGAACAGGCGGCAATGCCGCTGATTCCTAGGAGGGCAACGACGGCCAAAGCGACAATCCGCTGGGATCGGCGCGGACGCACGCGTTTCATTCGTTCCTCCGGCATATGAGACCAACACCGGCAGGCAGCGGCTTCTCTAGGTTACGGCATGAAGCGTGCCGCGGGTGGACCCGGTGTGCAAGCAGCTGCCGGGGTCGCTACCCCCTGATCCGCTTGTTTTCCGGGTCGAACAGAGGGGTGGCATCGGTCGCCGCCACCGTGACGGGATACCGGTCTTCCATGTAGTCAACGGCCAACTCGGTGCCGACCACTGCGAGGGCGGGTGGAAGATAGCTCATCAGCACATGCTTTCCCAGAGAGGGAGCGGACCCCGCTGAGGTGACGTATGAGCGCCGCCCGTGCCCGTCGACTAGCGGTGCGCCGTCCCGCTCAACGATTGGTTCACCGCCAAGCATGTATCGGCGCCGCCCGTTGGGAGAAACGTGGTCGTCCACTGTCAGGGAACAGAGCACGGCTGCGGGGTCCCCAGCGCGTTGTGCAAGGTACGCGGCACGGCCGGTAAACTCGGCATCCTTGACGCGGGGCCGCATCAGTCCGGCCTCGACCAGGGTGCGTTCGGAGTCCAGTTCGGCGCCGTGCGCCCGGTAGCTCTTTTCGATCCGTCCGGTGCCTCCATAGACACCGATTCCCACCGGAACAAGGCCGTGTGGCGCCCCCGCCGAGCGGACCAGGTCCCACAGTCGCGTGCCCTGCTCCATGGGTACGTAGAGTTCCCATCCCAGCTCGCCAACGTAGGAGATTCGGGATGCGAGCACGGAGAGCGGGCCAACCTCGATGTCACGGCAGGAGCTGAACCGGAAGCCCTCATGGGAAATGTCGTGATCCGTCAGCGCCCCAAGAATGTCGCGTGCACGCGGCCCCCAAAGTCCCACCGTTGTATAGGCCGATGTTTGGTCGACAAGCTGGGCGCTGCCATTGGCTGGCAGGTGATCCTGGAACCGCCTGCGGTCGATATTGCCTGTCAGCCCGCCGGTAACCACACGGAAGTGACCATCGCCGAGTCGCATCACCGTGAGGTCGGCACGGATACCGCCGCGGGAATCAAGCACGGGTGTGTAGATGACGCGACCAATCCCGACGTCGGCTTGCGCCACGACCGTGCGCTGCACTGCCGCGAGCGCACCCGGACCAACGACGTCGAAAATCGCGAACGCCGACAGGTCAACGACGCCCGCACGCTCACGCATCGCAAGGTGCTCGGCGTTGATGATGGGCGACCACCACCGGCTGTCCCACTCAACTTCCCTCGGCATCACGGCATCACCGTAGTCACCCAACAAGGCCTCGTTGGAGTTGTACCACATGGGTCGTTCCCAGCCGGCGGCCTCGAAGAATGCCGCACCAAGTGCACGCTGGCTGGAGTGCATCGGAGCCAGCCGTAGGTTGCGGTTGCTGGCCCACTGCTCACCGGGATGCACAATCCCATAGGTCTTGTTGAACCCCTCCGCTGCGCGTGCCCTCACATGCTCACCGGTTCGCTGGTGTGGGTAAAATCGCGCGACGTCGGCGTGGTGGAGGTCAATTCCGGGGTTCCCGTGAGTCATCCACTCAGCTAACAGGCGACCAACGGCCGGACCTTCCCTGATCCACACCGCGGCCGCAGACCAAAGGCCCGCAACCTCCGGTGTCTGCCCCAGCACCTGCCCGCCATCGGCGGTAAGTGAGAGCAGCCCGTTGATCGCGTAATTGATCTTGACATCCGGATTGCCCAGAATCTCAGGCATCAACTCCCTGGCCTGCTTCAGCTGCGGCTCAAAATCTTCCGCGGTAAACGGCATTTCGGTGGGTGAGAGATCCGCCTCGTCAATCGATGGAATCCCATCGGCATCGAGCAGTATGGGACGGTGTGCATAGGAACCGACCTCCATGTCGGAACCGTGCTGGCGTTCGTAGCAGAACGTATCCATGTCCCGGATGATGGGGAACGAGATTTGCCCTGGTGTAGCTGCGAACCGGGGCACCGGACCCACCTTGATGAGCTGGTGCACGGCAGGCGTCAGCGGGATGGACGCCCCAGCCATCGCAGCGATTCGCGGACTCCACACCCCACATGCGATGACGACAGTAGCGGCCTCAATATCTCCCCCGGATGTCCTGACGCGACGAATCTGGCCATCCTCGACGTCGAGGCCGATCACCTCGACCCCGGAAACGACTTGCAGCGCCCCAAGTTCCAACGCCTGCTCGCGCATGATTTCGCCGGCACGCACCGAATCAACAACGCCAGCTGAGGGGGTCCAGAAACCGCCCACCAGCACCGACGGATCAATGAAGGGCACCTTCTCGTGAATCTGCCCTGGTGTGACAAGTTCGGAATCAATACCCCAGGCCTTCGCTGAGGACATCCGCCGGCGCAACTCCTCCATCCGCCCCTCAGTGCGTGCCACCTCAAACCCGCCGGAGGTAGTAAACACGCCCATGTCCTTGTACTGGCGGACGCTGTCCAGGATGAGGTCGGTAACACCCCGGGGATGGTTAACGGGGAAGATGAAATTTGATGCGTGACCGGTGGACCCGCCGGGGTTAGGGAGAGGCCCCTTGTCGATCTGCACAATATCCCGCCAGCCCAGCCGCGCGAGGTGGTGCACCAGGGAGTTACCGACAATGCCGGCACCAATAACCACTGCCTGCGCCCGGGTTGGAATGGTACTCATATTCTGCTCCTCCATCGCCGGGGTGTCCGCGTTCCCTGCAACCCGCGGTTCGCCGTCGTCCGCCGCGCCTGCTACCGCACGAAGCCCTCTCAGAATCCTTGTCGGGAATCCGGGTGTCAAGAGTTCGCCCCAATTCCGCAAGCGGTGCATCGTCATACCGCGGATCCGGAACGGCACATCCGCTGCCCGGCGCCCGAGCTGAAAGCCCCCGCTGGTAGAGTCTGGACCGGCCGTCGGGGACAATTTTCGGGCGGACCAGAGAAGAATTGCAGCAAGTAAATAAAGGAGGCAGCACGTGACGAACGGTTCTCAATCCATCGACCGCGCCGCGCTGCTGCTCTCCCTGGTGGTCCGCGCCGACGATCCGATCTCCTTCACCGAGCTGGTGGACCAGACTGGGTTGGCACGGTCCACCGTTTCACGACTGCTTCAGGCACTTGAACGCAACGGGATGCTGGAACGCAACCATGATGGTCGCTTCCTGGGCGGCGCACTGTTCACCCATTACGCCCACCGGTTTGACCGCGTCGAGTCGCTGGCCACCGCCGCACAACCAATGCTTGAGCGAATCGCCGAGGAGACCGGCGAATCCGTGACTCTTGGTGTCCCTCGCGGGGACACGGTAGTCCACGTAGCCCAGACCGACACCACCTACATTCTTGGCACAACCAATTGGGTGGGAGTAAATCTGCCCCCGCACTGCTCCGCACTCGGCAAAGTGCTGTATGCCTTCGGGGCGCTCCGCCTGCCCAAGGACCCACTTGAGCAGAGGACGCCCAACACAGTCCGGAATGTCGCAGCCCTCGAAGGCGAGCTCACGAGGGTCCGGGAACGGGGCTATTCGCTGACCCGAAGCGAGCTTGAGGAGGGACTGGACGCACTTGCCGCACCCGTCAGTGACAGCCATGGAAGGGTTCTGGCAGCGATCGGGGTATCAGGTCCGGCTTTCAGGCTGGAGCAGTCCCATCAGGAGATTGGCGCTCTACTGGTCGCCGAGGCCGGTTTGCTTTCGCGGATCCTGGGGCGGCGTGCACGCAAGGAAGCAGCTGCTCCTGACCCCGGCGCACTCAGCTGACGGGACCTCCGAGGCGCCCGATGAGGTTCCGCCGCCATTCTTCGGCCTGGCGCACCTGATTAAAGGTGTAGATGTGCAGCCCCTCGACTCTGGACTCGGGTTTCACCAAGGCAGGCGCAAGATGGTCAAGGAATCGCTCCGGACTGTAGCCGCCGGGCGCTGCTAGGCGTGCAAAGAGCGACGTGTTCTTGGCAAGGAACCGAGTGGACTCCCCCACCCCGATCCTGGTGGCCACGGACAGCAGTTTCGATCGCTCAACCGGCCCAGGCATGCCAATCCACAGCGGCATGAGGACGCCACGCTTCCGCACGCGTTCAATCCAGGCAGCGATAACCGCAGGGTCCAGGCACAGGTTGCTCACTACATTGGTGGCGTGATTGCGCTTGTCCCACATCGCTTGAATGGTGACGTCGTCGGCGATGACCGGATGGGACTCGGGATAGCCTGCGACTCCCACCGATCGGAAGGGCCGTCCCAGTGCAGTGAGGTCCTGCAGTAATTCGAGCGAACCCGCGTAACTGTCCTTGTCCGGCCGCGCATCCCCTGCCGGGATGAAAACGCTGTCGACGCCGGCAGCCACCAGCTGTTCGATGATCTCCTCCAGGTGTTGCCGACCCTGAACCATTCGTGCAGCAACGTGAGGAATGGTCTGGTACCCGGCGCGGCTGAGGGTTTCGGTCACCGCCAGGGTCGCCGTCAGCCCTTTTCCGGCCGATGCCGTGATGGTCAGCCGACGGCCAACAGGCAGATTCGCCATCACCTCATCCGCAATGGCTGCGGTAGGCAGGATTTCATACCGGGCGGTCTCAAGCAGCCTGCGATAAGAAGGCCTCGCGAAATCCCTTGCACGCCACATCGGGGTCACCCTACACTCATCATGTGGGACTGAAGTTCCATCTTATGAGACTACGCCGACTGCCTTGGTTTGCAATTCCCCCGGGCTGGTCGATAGGGAGTTCACCATGCATCACAACGTCCCATCAGTTGACCAACGTGACAGAACGGTTCCGATCAATCTCCGCCAATCGGGCCCGACGCCGGTGGAGTTGCAGATCGACACCCGGGTCCGCAAATCACCGTATTGGCAGCTTTCCTATGAAGCAGGCTGCTGGCGTGCGCAGGTCTACAACCGGATGTACCACCCGAGAGGCTACATTCGTCCCGAAGACGGCGGAATGATGGCCGAGTATGAGGCGCTGGTCAACCACGTCACCATGTGGAATGTTGCGGTGGAGCGGCAGATCCAGGTCAAGGGCCCGGACGCGGAGGCCTTTGTGGACTTCGTCATCACACGCGATGCCAAGAAAATTCCCCCGATGAGGGCGCGGTACGTCATCCTGTGCAACGAAGCCGCTGGAATCCTCAACGACCCGGTGTTGCTCCGCGTTGCCGACGACGAGTTCTGGTTCAGTCTCTCCGATTCCGACCTGTGGCTATGGCTTCAGGGGGTCAATGTAGGCAAGCGCTTCAACGTGAGTATCGGGGAAATCGACGTTTCACCGGTGCAAATCCAGGGACCCAAATCTGTTGACCTCATGGTGGACCTGATTGGGCCGGCAGCCGCAGAAATTCCCTCCTACGGGTTACTGTCCTCGTCGGTTGGCGGTTGTGAGGTCATTGTTTCGCAGACCGGCTTCACCGGGGAAAAGGGGTACGAAATCTATCTCCGCGATGCAACCCTGCACGCGGAGAAACTGTGGAATGCCGTTCTGGAGGCAGGCCAACGCCACAACCTCATGGTGGTTGCTCCGGCACACCACCGACGGATTGCAGCGGGAATTCTGTCCTGGGGTCAGGATATGGATGCCGAGACGTTGCCGTTTCAGGTGAATCTGGGCTATCAGATTCCCCGACAGAAGACCACGGACTACATCGGGAAAGAAGCACTGGAGGCGGCCCGTGACGCCTTGGAAGCCGGCTCACCCCCGTATACCCACACCCTCGTAGGCATGAGGCTCGGTGGTCAGCCGATCGACGACTATGCGCCCGATTTCTGGTTGATCAGCGCAGCACAGGACGGCGATCCGATTGGCTACGTCACCTCGCCCTGGTATTCCCCCGAACTCGGCGTCAACATTGCGATGGGATTTGTCCCTATTGATCTCACTGCGCTCGGCACCGAGTTGTGGGTACACCTGCCCGATTCCTATGCCTCGGAGCCCGGAAAGCCGGTCACCGCCGAGGTGGTCGAGATGCCGTTCCGCGAGTCGGTGAATCCCAACCAGCGCGAGCGGTTGAAGATCCGCGGGATGGACGCTGCCGTCTGAGGGCGAGGACAGCCGGAGCTGAACTAGCCAGTCGTCGAATCCAGACGCACGACGAGATGCGCATTTTTCGCGCTTTGTGCGATCAGGCGTGCATTAACTTCATCGGTCCCCCTGGCCCACGCCCTGGCCTCATCATGAGTCTTCCCGAATAGCTCATGGCGTTTGATCAGTTGCTGGTGTCGTACCTCTTCCGGCGGGGCGAGGTGCCAGGTGTCTTCCATCACGGAACGCGCACGTGGCCAGTGTCCGGTGGGCTGGAGCAAATAGTTGCCTTCGGTGACGACCAGGGGCACGTCATAGTGCACAGGAATCGCCGAGCCGATGGGTTCTTCCAGTTCCCGGCGAAACTCCGGAGCGTAGATGTAAGGCTCGGAGTCGCCGGTTTGCGTATGCAGGCGCTCCAGGAGAGCGGAATAGCCGCCGTCGTCGAAGGTGTCGATGGCACCCTTTCTGGAGCCACGACCGAGGTCCTCCAGAACCCGGTTCGCATAGTGGAAGCCGTCCATTGAAACGAGGACTGCGACGCCGGGTCCTAGGCTCGCTACCAGTCGCTCCGCGAGCGTCGACTTACCAGCCCCCGGCGCTCCCGCAATACCGAGGATGCTTCTCTTCCCGCTGCCCGCCAGGGCCCGGGCCCGGAGTACCAGATCCTCGTAAGTCATCGTCCGGGGCATAACCGCGTCGATTGACATCGCTTCACCATCCTCAAGGTCGGTACTGCTAATCATGGAGTTTCTCGAACCAGGTGCGGGCTCCCAGTGATACGCGATGGATCGCGGGAACCTTGGCTGCCATAACAAGAGTCACTCGGGAAGGACGGCCGGGGATTCTGACACCTCTTCCACGCGGACCGGCAGTGCCTTGTCGCCCCGCAGCAGGGCGCGGAGCAACCGCCGGGCCTCCCATTTGGGCCACGGCGGCGCTTTGCCGCGCCGCAGCACCAGGCCCCCGTCCTTAGTCCCGTACCGCTTCTGTAGATCGTCCAGCTCCTCGGCTTGCAGCAGCGCGACTGTGCTTCCCGCAGTCGCGTCGACAAGCCGGACCAGCGCGGACGGCCCCGTCAGGTCGGTGGCGACGATGCGCTGCTCGCTCGCGGCGAGAATAGTCTTCTGCGCTGCGCGGGTAACGATCAGCGGACGTGACGGCCCTTCCAGCAGGCCGATCAGCACGTCCGCGGCGGCGTCAGGGCGGCCGATTTTCCGCGCCGCCGCCTGCATCCGCTGCAGCCGGCCCGGCTCTCGGAGCACCTCGTCGATCTTCCAGCCGATCGTCGCGGCGGTGTTGCAGCGCACAGCTGCCCCCTGCTCCATCAGGTAGTCCCCGTTGCGAACCTCCTGCCCCGGGATGGGGTTCACCAGCACCATGGGCAGCCCTGCAGCCATGCATTCCGACGCCGACAGCCCGCCCGGCTTTCCCACGAACAGGTCGGCGCGGCGCAGCAGTTGCGGCATTTCCTCCGTGAAGCCGAGCACGCGGTAGCGGTCGCCAGCGGGCGCCACCAGCTGTTCGATGCGATGCCGCAGCGCATCGTTGCGTCCGCAGATGATCGTAGCTGTGAACGACGAGCGCATGTGCATCGTCTGCCGCACCACCGAGACCGCATAGTCGCCGCCGGTGGCGCCCGCCGAGATCAGCAGCATCGGAGGCTCATTGGTATCGCTCATGGGCTCGGACGCACCATCAATTTGTTTGGCGATCGGGATGCCTGTGGCTGCGACGCGGTCGGGAGGGAGTCCGAGCGCCATCAGCTCAACTCTTGCCTCCTCCCTGGCCACGAACAGCGAGTGGAATGCGCCCGGAAGCCACAGGCCCTGGAAGTCGTAGTCCGTGGTTACGACAGCGGTCCTCGCGTCAGTCACACCGCGAAGGAGCAGCGACGAAAGGAGCTGGGCCGGCAAGAAATGCGTGCACACGATAGCGGTCGGCCGGAACCGTTTGATCTCATCGATCACCGGAACGGCGTTCGCCCGTGTCCACGGGTCGATTGGACCGCGGCGCCGGAATGGCCGGTCGCTCAGGTCGTAGCCCCAATCCACCAGCCATGGCAGGCCCTCGACCAGCACGAAGTAGCCTTTCCCCAGCAAGGCGCGGTAGAGCACGCTACTCACCTGGAGCACGTCCAAAACCTGTACCTCGGCGATGTCGGCGCGCCCAGCGCACTCCTGCTGTAGCGCCGCCGCGGCGCTGTTGTGTCCCGCTCCGACCCCTGCGGACAGGATCAGAACGCGTTCCCCTCCGTCGGTGTGGGACCCTCGTACCGGTGTCTTGCGCATGGTGTGAGGCTAGCAGTCCTCACCCTGAGAAATGAGCGTCCAACCGTGCTCGGCCCTTTCCCCGGCGGGCCCCGCTACTTTCCCGGCGGGGGCTCGCGGTCTCACTTTGCTGCGAGCGACTGAACCTGTCGGCTAATCGCTGGCAGATCGACGATCATCATGTCCCAGACCGCGCCATAGTCAGTTCCCTCGGCTCGCACTCCACGCCTCACCAACCAAGGACGACTTGCGCCACGGCAACCGGCGATCCCGTGCCCGTGCCCTACCTGAGACTGAGCACCTCATCAATCAGGCGGTTGTTGACGAACACCCGGGCACTAGTGGCACCGGCAGCGGCCATGGCCGTGTATTCGAGTTGCGCCTTAGCGCGCGGTATGTCGCAGACACCCCCGAGCATGAACTGCCCGGTGAGCCAGATCGTGATGGTGTTGCCGTTCAGCTCGCCGCCGACGTACGTGAGACTCGACTGGTACAGGACGTTCACGAGCCCCGACATGCCGACATCGCGACTCTTGTTTGCGAGCAGGGTCTCCATGCTGGGACCCACCTGGTCCGTGAACCGGACGGGGGCCGTGGTCGTAGCGATGAGGCTGTCACCGCAGCCGATCAAAGGTCCTGAAACACCGTTGTCATCGACAGCGACATAGTAGATGGTCAGCGGAGCAACCTGCTCCAGAAGTCCGGCGGGCGTTGGTTCCGCCGTCTCGGACGGGCTCGCGGGGGCGGAGGACGGCGGTACAGCAGCGGTGGAGGTAGGGGCGGCCGACGGAGTGCTCGGCGCAGGCGGGCTAGCCGTCGTCACGGACGGGCTTACTGTCGGGGTTGGATTGGCGGGGTCGCTCGTCGGGACGGCGACCGGTGGGCCGAAACAACCCGTGAGCACGATGAGACCGGAGAGTGCGAGAACCCCGAATGCTGAAAGCCTGGTCATGATGCCCCCTTGGATGCGGCATCGCCCCATCGCGGGACCGCACTTTGAAGCTACGGCTAAGGGTTTCATCGGAACAGAGACTTTGGTCCTGCTTCGGCAGCGAATACCCCATGGGCGCCAGCAGCCAGTAATGCGACGGCCAGCGACCTCCCATACTGCTTGTCTGAAACTCAGGTAAACAGTAGGTCACCCAATCATGTAGGCGAATCCACGCCCCTCCGATGCCACAGCCTGGACGAAGTTTCTGGCTCGATGAAGGAACTCGGTTGCATAGGCAACCTCGGACTCCAGCCTCTGGGACGAGTGGACCCCCTCCAAACCCGCTTCGATGTCGTGGTCGCCAATCATCTCCACATCCCGGGCGACTAGTTCAACCTCGTCCGGTGGGAGGGCGCGCAGCCATGGGCGCCAGGTGAAACCATTGTCGAGGTAGGTCACGTGTCCTTCAAACATTCGATAGGCCGGTCTGGCTCTATCACCTGCACCGGGCGGAGCGGTGAGCCTTTGCAGACACAACCACGCCTTATCAAGGTACAGAAGGTCACGCTCCGGAACGGATCGCCGAAAATCTGTGGAACCCTGCGTGAAGCCCTCTTCGAGGCCCAGAACGTCTGCGAGCGGGTCGGATCCGATCACGGTGAGTGGGTCGCTGAGCGCCCTCTCGGTCTGCTCGCTATCGAACGCGTATGCGTAGTATCCAATACCCATACGACGATTCTGAGCCCATCAAGACACTTTCACTCGCTGGCATTGGCTATATGTGGATAACCCCACCCCTTGGGCAGTCCTGTACGGTAACGGTGCGACATTCCGACACGGAATAAGAGATCTCGATCCCCCACGCGACAATCACAGAAGAGGATCCACTTGCTGCGCTCGGGGACCGTAGACGTCGCGGCGGTGGCCGACCGTGATCACGGCAACGACAAGAACGTTGTCGTCGAGGGTGTAAATGATGCGGTAGTTCCCTACCCTCACCCGGAGCCCAGTCCGCCCCTGAAGCGACTTGGCCACTGGCGGCCGCGGATCCTCCCCAAGAAGCGCAATCGCACCACGAATGCGGTCGCGATCCTGATGATCGATGCGCCTCAAAGCACGAACTGCAGCAGGGCGCAGCTCGATTTGGTAGCTCACGTCCAGCCTAAATCTGCCTTTACCTGGGCCCAGGGAATATTGGGACCTTCCTCAGCTATTGCCTCGTCGAACGCAACAACATCTTCGGCATCTTCGAGCGCATCCAGCATCCGCTCATACTGCTCGGGGCTAACGATCACGGCGGCGCGCTGACCGCGACGCTCGATGAACACAGCTTCGCTCTTCGAACGGGCAATGACGTCGGAAAGATGGTTGCGCGCATCTGCGACGCTCACAGTAGACATGTCTTCATTGTACATTTTGGTAACACTGATGTACATGAAGCAGCGAGTGGCCAGTCCGCAAGAATCTATTTAAACGTTGAAACGGAACTCCACCAGATTGCCGCGGTTAGAACCGTCATTCCAACGCGCGGATATCGTCCCTTCCCAGGCCTGAGGGAGATGCTCACACTGTCCTGCAAATATTTCACCGGGCGTCCTTGTCCGGGGCGAGTCTTGGCAATCCGCGCAATCGTTCACTGCACGAGCGCGCCGACGACCCCTTTTCTAATCATCCGCGGGATGACATGTCATTAACGCTCGTATCGGAGGGAGCTGGGGTCCTGGCCCCCTGAGACTTGTTTCCAGCCGTCCCTTGCTAGATCCCGCTTCAGTTCTGCCAGTGCTGCGTCCATTCCCGGGGACCAGCTCTCCTGTGGTGGCACCGGGGGGACCGACCTTGCTGAAGGAAACGTCGAGCTCTTGTAACGAGCCTTTCCGTCGACTTGACCCACGAACCGCAGATGAGTGCTTCCGTATTGGGACCCGAGCGTTGTCAGGATGCTCGCCCACCATGACGTGCCCCCGATATCCTCAAGGGCAACGGTGAGCTCCTCCTTCGCCAGCTTCACGAAACTGTTCCTTGAATGACTTTGCGATGCGAGGGTGAACGAAGTGAATGCCACACGCTCGTCGGGTACTCCTCCTTCAGCAGCCATGCCAGGCCACCAGCAAGCACAAGATTGGGCAGCGTCCAGATTCCCAACGGTGTATCAGCATTCAAGAAGACGATGGCACCGGCCAGACCCTCTTTGACGGATCGGCCGCGACTGAAAATCAGCAGTCCCATGGCGATTTCGCCCGCATGTTGATCTGCCTCCTCGCTTCCGCGTCGAAGAACGCTTTTTATGGCGTTCGATGATCCGACGCGGTCCGGAGACAACAGGGTCTCTTGCATCCGCTTCTCCGGACAGGGCCAAAAGTCCCCGCCGGCGGCAGAGCTTCCAGGCAAGGTGAAGGCCCGCCCATGCTCCCTCCCGCTGGTCAGGGCGTCGCCCCTCGGGATCCAGTGACGATCTGTGATCTGGTTTCGGGGTGACGGGGCGCTTCAGCTACAGGAGGAAGTCGCTTCCCGGAGCCGGTTCGGCCTCTGCTGTGGAAGACTGCTGGCATGGAGGCACCACCGCGCGATCACGACATCGTCCTCTTCGGTGCGACCGGCTTTGTCGGTGAATTGATCGCCGGATATCTTGCGGACCACGCTCCACCAGACCTGCGCGTGGGACTCGCGGGGAGGTCGAGGGTGAAGCTCGAGGCCGTACGGTCCAGGCTGCCCGTCGCCGCACAGGACTGGTCCCTCATTGAGGCGGATTCGGGGCGCCCTGACTCGCTCGCGGCGCTGGCCGCGGGCACCAGGGTTCTCTTCACCACGGTGGGTCCCTACGCGAAGTACGGGCTGCCGGTTGTCGAGGCGTGCGCCCGTGCCGGCACCCATTACGGGGACCTGACGGGCGAGGTGTCCTTCGTCCGTGAAGCCATCGACCGTTGGGACGCCCTGGCAAGGACTACAGGTGCACGGATCGTCCATGCGTGCGGCTACGACTCCGTCCCGTCCGACCTCGCGGTGCTCCTCCTGCACCAGGCCGCGGAGGCCGATGGTGCGGGCGGACTGACCGAGGTGCAGCTCGTCGCCAGGGCGAAGGGCGGCTTTAGCGGCGGCACTATCGACTCCATGCGTGGGCAGCTCGACGGTATGCGGGCGGACCCTGTGCTGCGATCGCTCGCGGGCGATCCTTACTCCCTCAGTCCGGACCGGACGGCGGAGCCCTCGAACAGGCAGCCGTCGGATCTGGGGTGGGTCGGCCGGTCGGAGGACGGCCTGTGGGCCGCGCCCTTCATCATGGCGTCGGCGAATACGCGGATCGTCCGTCGCAGCAATGCCCTGCAGGGTTGGGCCTACGGTAGGTCCCTGCGGTACGGCGAAGTGATGGGTATGGGGCGGGGGCCCGTCGGCGCCGTCATCGCCGGAGCGACGGCGCTTGGCATACGGGTGTTCGGAGCCGCACTGGCCCTACCTTTCACGAGGAAACTACTGGACCGCGTCCTTCCGTCGCCTGGTGCGGGCCCGAGCGAGGCCGCGCGGCGCTCAGGCTGGTTCCATTCTCGGGTGACTGCTTCCACGGAGAGCGGCCGGCGGTACCGGGCCGTCGCAGCCGGGCCCGGCGACCCGGGATACGCTGCCACCGCCGTGATGGCCGGGGAGGCAGCGCTCTCACTTGCCCTCGACGGCGACCGTCTGCCGCCCGCCGCAGGATCGCTGACCCCGGCGACCGCCTTCGGTAACGTCCTGGTGGAGAGGCTGCGCGCCGCAGGCCATACCTACGAGGTCATGTCCCTCACCTGACGCAGGAAGTGGTGCACTGGTCGTGCTCAATGTCCAAAGAGGAGTGAGAGGCCTACTTCGCAGGACGGAAGGCGGAAGCCATGTCCGCAGGCAGATAAGCGGCTTTACAACGTCATATTCATATATACAAAGTGCCTCGCCAGGTTACTGACCCGGCCGCGTCATTTCGGACTGAAAGATAGTTGATCGGTGGAATCGAGCTGAGCCTGAGTCTTAGAGACATGTGATCACGGCAACGACAAGGACGTCGTCGACGGTGTAGAGGATGCGGTAGCTCCCTATCCGGACCCGTAGCCCGGGTCCCCCTGAAGCGACTTGGTCCGTGGTGAGAGGCGAATACTAAACGTTGAAACGGAACTCCACCACGTCGCCGTCGGCCATAACGTATTCCTTGCCCTCAATACGGACCTTGCCACGGGACTTGGCCTCAGCCATCGATCCGGCGTCCACCAGATCATCGAAGGAGACCACCTCTGCCTTGATGAAGCCGCGTTGGAAGTCGGTGTGAATGACTCCCGCAGCTTCGGGAGCGGTCGCGCCCTTGGTGATGGTCCACGCCCTGGTTTCCTTGGGGCCGGCTGTAAGATAGGTCTGCAGGCCGAGGGTGTGGAAGCCAACGTGTGCCAGCTGGTCAAGACCGGACTCGTTTTGACCGTTCATCTCGAGCATTTCGCGAGCCTCTTCCTCGTCCAGCTCGACCAAATCTGACTCCAGCTTGGCATCGAGGAAGATGCAGTCGGCGGGCGCCACGAGTTCGCGGAGCTCGGCCTCGCGTTCCTCGTTCCCTAGGACAGAATCGTCGGCGTTGAAGACGTAGATAAAGGGCTTGGCGGTAAGCAAGCTCAGTTCGCGAAGATGTTCCATCTCCAGCTTGTCTTTGGCGACCGAGGCGAAAATGGTGTCGCCACGTTCCAGCACCGATTGCGCGGCAACCATGGCTGCGAGCTGCGCCGGTTCCCGCTTCTTGATCTTGACTTCCTTCTCAACCCTGGGAATGGCTTTCTCAAGGGTTTGGAGGTCAGCAAGGATCAACTCGGTGTTGATTGTCTCCATGTCGGAACGAGCATCGACCTTGCCGTCAACGTGAATCACATCGGGATCGTCAAACACGCGGATTACCTGAGCAATAGCCTCGGCCTCACGGATGTTGGCCAGGAACTGGTTTCCCAGTCCCTCGCCCTCCGACGCGCCCTTGACGATCCCTGCGATGTCAACGAAAGAAACGGTGGCTGGCAGAATGCGCTGCGACCCGAAGATTTCGGCCAGTTTGCCAAGCCGTGCGTCAGGCAGGCTCACCACCCCGACGTTCGGCTCGATGGTCGCGAACGGGTAGTTCGCAGCAAGCACATTGTTGCGGGTGAGCGCATTGAATAGGGTTGATTTGCCGACGTTGGGCAGTCCGACGATGCCAATAGTAAGAGCCACGGGAATAGAGTCTACCGTTTGCCCCAGCTTCCACCGCGCCGCGGCGGGTGAACCAGAATGTCGGTGCTGACTGAGATGGTGGTGGCATGGACGGATTCATTGTGGTTTTGATCGTATTGTCGGTGCTCATCGGCGCAATCCTCGGGGCGGTGGGTGTCGCCTGGGCGGCACGGCTCAAGGTGCAGCGTTTGGCAGAGGAGCTCGACGACGTCGGCGAGCGTCTGGGGAGCACCAACGCCGCGTTGGCTACTGCAACAGCGGAAAACCGGATGCTGGTCGCCCAAAACCGTGAGCTCACCTCCCGGTCAGCGGGTGATCAGTCGGTCTTGCGTGCGCTGGCACCGGTGGCCGACAAGCTGACTCATCTCCAGTCTCAGGTGGGGATCCTCGAACGCGACAGGGTGGAGCAGTTCGGGCAACTCGCCGAACAACTCAGGGAGGCACGGCACTCGGACGCGCAACTCCTATCCACCACGCATTCGCTGACGGCTGCACTGCGGAGCAACAGCGCCCGCGGCCAGTGGGGGGAGGTACAGCTTCGACGGGTGGTGGAGGCGGCAGGAATGCTGCCCCGCGTCGACTTCCTGGAGCAGACAACCATCACGCTCAGCGCTGGCGCCAAAGACACCTCAGCCAGGCCCGACATGATCGTTCAGCTGCCCGGTGGTAAACAGCTGGTAGTGGATGCGAAGGTGCCGCTGGCTGCGTTCCTTGACGCCCAGGAGTTGCCCGAGGGATCCGACGGTGGAGACGGCCAGCCGGCCAGCCAGCGCGAGATCCTGCTGCAGCAGCATGCCAAAGCGCTGCGGGCCCACATTGATGCCTTGGCACGAAAGCGGTACTGGCAGGGCGTGGAGAACACGCCGGAGTTGGTGGTGTGTTTCATTCCCGTAGAGTCGGTGCTTTCATCGGCGCTGCGCGCAGATCCCGGCCTTCTCGATTACGCCTTCACCCGCAACGTGGCACTAGCCTCACCGGTTTCGCTTCTGGCCATTTTGAAAGGTGCGGCGTACAGCTGGCGGCAGGATGTCCTGACCGAAAATGCCAAAGAGCTGTTTGACCTGTCCCGGCAGCTCTATGACCGGCTAGGCACCATGGGAGAGCACGTGACCAGGCTCGGCAATTCACTGAAATCGTCGGTGGAGAAATACAACTCGTTTGTGGGAACCCTTGAATCACGGGTCTTGCCAACGGCCCGCCGCATCAACGACTTCGATTCCGCTTCCCTGGACGGCTCGTCGACCGATCCGGCGCAGCCGTCCAGCACGCTCCGGGTACCAGCGGTGGAGTCAACACCACGGCTCCTGAGCGCACCCGAGCTGCTTGAGGATAACGCGTCAGGGAACGACGGCGACCGCCGCAGCGCGTAGGACGGGCCTCAGCGCTTGGGCCGGGGTCCCCTGCCACCGATGCCGCTGGTGGAATCCCCCATCGCCTTGAGGGTGGCGCGGATTTCCTTGGGCAACGAGAAAATGATGTCCTCCTCGGCCGTGACCACTTCCTCGACGTCGCCGTACCCATAGTCTGCGAGGAGACGCAATACATCCTGGACCAGATTGTCGGGGACAGATGCACCCGATGTGACACCAATGGTTGAGACGCCCTCGAACCAGCTCTCGTCCACCTCGTTCGCAAAATCGACCCGGTAAGAGGCCTTCGCGCCGTATTCGAGGGCCACTTCGACCAGTCGTACCGAGTTGGAGGAATTGGCTGAACCAACCACGATCACCAGATCCGAGCTGGGTGAGATCTTCTTGATCGCTGCCTGCCGGTTGGAGGTGGCATAGCAAATATCGTCACTCGGCGGGTCCTGCAGGGTGGGGATGCGTTCCTTGAGCAGGTTGACGGTGAGCATCGTCTCATCGACGCTAAGGGTGGTCTGCGACAACCAGATCACCTTGTCGGGGTCGCGGACCGTCACCTTGTCCACATCCTCCGGACCGTTGACGATCTGGATGTGCTCCGGGGCTTCCCCCGCGGTGCCTTCTACTTCCTCATGGCCCTCATGACCGATCAGCAGGATGTCGAAATCGTCCCTCGCAAAGCGGACCGCTTCCTTGTGGACCTTGGTCACCAGAGGGCACGTGGCGTCGATGGTGCGCAGCCCCCGGTCTGCTGCCGATTGGATCACTGCTGGCGAGACGCCGTGGGCGGAAAAGACCACCAGGGCACCCTCGGGTACCTCCTCGTTCTCTTCCACAAAGATGGCACCCTTGGCCTCAAGCGTGGAGACCACGTGCAGGTTGTGAACAATCTGTTTGCGCACGTACACCGGCGCGCCGTAGTGTTCGAGAGCTTTCTCGACGGCGATTACGGCCCGGTCCACTCCGGCGCAGTAGCCGCGCGGTGCAGCGAGCAGGACTTTGCGTCCCCCCGACACGGGCTGCGCGGCGTCGATCTCGGCAGGCGAGCGCCGCCTCCTGGGCACCGAGGGCATGGGCACTGAGACTGCTGTGCTGGTCATCCCTCAATGCTAACGGTTGTGGGCCCTCTGACCCGAGACAGCTGGCCCTGATCCGCTGAGAGCTAAGCCACGGTTGTTCTTCGACCGCCGCTGATCAGCCGGGATGCTACCCCTACCAGGAGCAACACCACTCCCACTCCGATGACCGCCAGACATAGCGGCTCGCTGACCTCCGCGGCCCGGGCTACCAAACCGTCCTGAAACAGGGCGGAGATGGAACCTTCAGATGCCCCGCGCTCGGCCCGCACCCGTTCCAGAATCTCTGGCGCGGCCCGGACCCCCGCCCAGTAGAGCACCCCGAGGGCCGCCGTGCCCAGGCCCAGGAACGCCAGGGTTGTGCTCCGCCGTCGGGCTAGCCCAAGGGCGCTCAGTGCGCTCACCACCGCGCCGGCACCCAGTATCGGCCACAGCCCCGCGACGGCCGCAAGCTGGCCCACAGTGCTTTGCCGCTCCGGTGAAGCGACTTCCACCAGGGTCTGCTCCGGGGCCGGGACGTCTACCCCCAGTCTTGTCCCCACTTCCTCAAGGGCGAGGGCGAGAACCGGGGCGAGATCGAGCCTTACGGGTTCGGGCGAGTCAACACCGTTGAACACGTCGGCGTCGGCCGGGAAACTCAGCTCGTGCGACCGCTGCAACGTGTCATTCCATGCCGCTGGATAGCCTGGCAGGCCAACGACGTTGCCCGCCGCCTCCGCGATGAGCGGTTCAACAATGCCGGTCAGGGCCTCGGGAAGTCCAGCATTTGCGGTGGCTTCGGAGGCTAGGGCTGACGTTAGCTGCGCCTGAAACTCGGGATCAGAGCCAAGCGGTCCGGCCAGCTCAACGAAACCGTCCACCTGCACGAAGTTCCTGTCGATCCAGGCACCCGGCAGGGCAATCCCGGCCAGCACCAGCGCTACCAGCGTGAAAAACGCCGCACCAAACGTCCGCATATTCTGTCCTGCCTTGTAGTGAGAGAAGTATTGATTATGCCCCGGCCAGCTGGACTCTTCCTCCACACCGAGTCTGTGTGGACCCGGCCGGGGGCGCAAGCTGATAAACATGAAGGGAACAAGGTGCAACGCCACGCCTTGTTCCAGCCACAAGCGTTGGGAGTGTCAACTGATGAATGACGACGGCGCGGTGCAGCCGCGCAACGGTTCCAACGGTGTGCGCCTCCAGAGCCAGGACCTGGCTGGTGTAAACCCATCTCAGCCCACGACTCTTCCTGCCACCGCGGCCGAAACAACGGCCGAGCGGCCCTGGCCCCTTCACCTGCTCTCCGAGAAGTTGAAGGCTCATCTGGAACGCGCTCCGGCCGCCTGGGTTGAAGGGCAGATTATTGAAGTGAACCGCCGGTCCAATATGTGTTTCGTGACGCTACGGGATGTCGACGCCGAGGTGTCGCTGCCGTTGACGATCCGCGGCAACGTGTTGTCCCGCCTGGACCTGCCGCTCGAACACGGTTCACGTGTGGTGGCCCAACTGAAGCCTGACTTCTGGCTGAAGACCGGGCGCCTATCCATGCAGACGTGGCAGATCCGGCAGGTGGGCCTCGGTGACCTGTTGGCGCGGATTGAACGGCTTCGGCAGTCACTCGCCGCCGAGGGTCTGTTCGCCGCACGGCTCCGTAAACCCCTCCCTCTGCTCCCCCACCGGATTGGGTTGATCACCGGGCGCGGTTCGGACGCGATGAAGGACGTACTACGAAACGCCAGCCTGCGGTGGCCGGCCGTCGAGTTCGAGATCCGGGAGGTCGCGGTTCAGGGGGTTGGCTGCGTCGGCCAGGTGACCGCGGCACTGGCCGAATTGGACGCCATGCCCACTGTGGACGTCATCATCATTACCCGGGGTGGCGGCTCACTCGAAGACCTTCTGCCGTTCAGCAGTGAAGAGATGGTCCGGGCGGTAGCAGCGGCCCGGACTCCAGTGGTGAGCGCAATCGGGCATGAAGCAGACCGACCACTGATTGATGAGGTGGCGGATCTCCGTGCGTCCACCCCCACCGATGCAGCCAAGCGCGTGGTTCCCGACGTCGCTGAGGAATTCGAACGGATCCGGCAGTCTCGGGCGCAACTCTCCCGGGCCATTGGAACGCTCGTTGCAAGGGAAACCGAGCGGCTCACCCACCTCCGTTCGCGGCCAGTGTTGGCCCAGCCTGAGGGGATGGTGTCGGTACGGGTGGATGACGTTGAGAGGTTACGAGGGCGCGCCCGGCTCGCGGTGTCGTCGGCCGTCTCGCGCGACACGGACCGAGTGCACCACCTTCGTTCCCAGATCCGGTCACTTTCTCCGCAGAACACCCTCGACCGCGGCTACGCGGTGGTCCAGCTTGAGGATGGGTCCATCGCGCGGGATGCCGCGTCGACTCCTCCCGGGTCCCTGCTCAAGATCCGTCTGGCGCGCGGTGAACTCGCCGCCTCAACCCTCGCATCCAGCCACCCCCACATCACCAATCCAGAGGACACCCCATGAGCCAGCCCACCGGATCTGCTGCCAACGACCCGACAGCAGATCAAGACGTCAGCAAATTGTCGTACGAACAGGCACGCGAGCAACTCGTCTCGGTCGTCAGCCAGCTTGAGGCCGGCGGAGTGACCCTTGAACGTTCCCTGGCCCTATGGGAACGAGGCGAGGCGCTAGCCGATCATTGCGAATCCTGGCTTGAGGGGGCCAAGAAACGTCTCGCGGCGGCCCGCGACAAAGCCGAGCAAACCGGCTAGCTAGTCACCACGACCAAGGACGGCCGGGCGGGTTGGCTGGTGGGGACGTCGGTCAGGACTGGGCGAGGCGTGCCTGCTCGGCTTCGACGTCGAACTGGGCTTTCGGCCAACTGAGTTGCATATCCTGAAGCGCGTCGATGATGAGTTGCTGAACAGCCATCCGTGCGTACCACTTCCGGTCTGCGGGAACCACAAACCACGGCGCCTCAGGGGTGGTCGTGCGCTCAATCGCCAGTTGATAGGCGGCCTGGTACTCGTCCCACAACTCGCGTTCGTCCAGATCGCCGGTGTTGTACTTCCAGTGTTTGTCTTTGCGTTCAAGCCGTTCCGCCAGTCGAGCTTTCTGCTCCTCCGGACTGATGTGGAGCATTACCTTGATGATGCGTGTTCCTGATTCCACCAGCGACGCTTCGAAATCCCTGATGACGTCGTAGCGCTCCTCGATCACCGATGGCTTCGCCAATCCGCGCACCCGCTGGATCAGTACGTCTTCGTAGTGGGAGCGATCGAAGACGCCGATCATTCCGGGACCGGGCAACTGTTTCTTGATCCGCCAAAGAAAGTCGTGGCGCTTCTCTGCGGCCGTGGGTGCCTTGAATGCGTAATGCTTGACGCCCTGCGGATCGACTGCCCCCACCACATGGCGGACAATTCCGCCCTTTCCCGCAGTATCCATGGCCTGGAGCACCACGAGTAGCGAGACCTCGCTGCCGAACCTGCTTTCGGCAAAGAGTTTCTCCTGAAGCTCCGACAGCTCCGCGTTCTCAGCGTCCAGCTTGAGCCGGCCCTTTTTCTTACCCCCCGAAAATCCGGGGGTGGAGCGGGAATCGATCGAGGCGAGGTCGATATCCGGCCCCACCAGCAGGGCCTTGCTGGGGCTGGTCTCAAACGCTGGGGTTGCGGGCGTCATAGTGTTCCTTCCAGAAGCGATTTATGGCTTGTAGGTACTGAGGAACTCGGCTAGCCTGCCGATGGCATCCTCAAGGTCGTCCACGTTGGGCAGCGTGACCATTCTGAAATGGTCGGGATTGATCCAGTTGAAGGCGCGGCCGTGGGAGATCAGGATCTTCTGCTGCTTGAGCAGGTCGAGGGCGAACTGTTCGTCGTCCTTTATCGGATACATTTCGGGGTCCAGCCGTGGGAACAGGTACAACGCACCCTGCGCCAGTTCGCAACTCACGCCGGGGATCTCGTTCAACAGCTGATAGGCCTTATCGCGCTGCTGCTTCAGCCGTCCCCCGGGCAGGATGAGGTCATTGATGCTCTGGTGCCCGCCCAGCGCTGTCTGGATCGCGTGCTGGGCCGGAACATTGGCACAGAGTCTCATGTTGGCCAGCAGGTTGATCCCTTCAATGTAATCTGCAGCCCGATGCTTGGGCCCAGTAATCGCCATCCAGCCGCTTCGGAACCCGGCGATCCGGTATGCCTTCGAAAGACCGCTGTAGGTCAGGCACAGCACGTCGTCACCCGTGACGGTCGCCGCGTTGATGTGAACCGCATCGTCGTACAGGATCTTTTCGTAGATTTCATCGGCGAAGATGATGAGGTCGTGCTCGCGCGCCAACTTCACCATCCCCTCGATGATTGAGCGTGGGTAGACCGCCCCGGTGGGGTTGTTGGGGTTGATGAGTACTATTCCCTTGGTCCGGCTCGTGATCTTTGCTGCAAGATCCTCGAGATCGGGCCACCAATGGTTTTCCTCGTCGCAGAGGTAGTGCACGGCAGTGCCACCGGCCAGGGACACCGATGCGGTCCACAGTGGGTAGTCGGGGGTGGGCACGAGTACCTCGTCGCCGTTGTTCAGCAAGGCCTGCAACGACATGGTGATCAGTTCGCTGACACCGTTGCCCAGGTAGACGTCGTCGACGTCCATGTGGGTAAGGCCGCGACCCTGGTAGTACTGCACCACTGCCGTTCGTGCTGAAAAAATGCCGCGGGAGTCGCTGTAGCCCTGGGCTTTGGGGAGATGGCGGATCATGTCCACCAGGATGGCTTCCGGGGCTTCGAAACCAAACGGCGCTGGATTACCAATGTTCAGCTTCAGGATCCGGTGTCCTTCGGCCTCCATGAACTTGGCATGATCGAGCAGCGGCCCCCGGATGTCGTAGAGAACGTTCTGGAGCTTGTTTGACTGCTTGAATTCTGCCATTTACACAGGATGCCACAGCAGAGCGGTGGGATACGTGATTAGCACTCCGTAGCGCCTCTCGGCGCTGCCTTTCGTTACGGCTGACGGAACCTATTCCGATAGTCCTTGGCCTGGACCTCTTCCCTGGCGGCAGGCCGCTCAGATCTGCCTATACTGGTCCAGCCCTGAGGCTAACAACTCTCGACCCGCCCTCGACGCCGTAAGCCTCGAAGCTCTCCCGACGAGCGCGTTGGCCAGGCCTGATTCACCGGCGTACCAGGGAAGTGATTCGTGCAGTGGGCGCTAACCCGCTGGGTAAATCCGCACTGCTGCAGCATGTTCACTGATTGTCCTCACAGTAAATTCTCCATGCATAAGGCGACATCTACCAGCCCCACCCGGTCAAGGGTGGGCAGGTCGGAGAGGTTCACCCAGGCGGCCCGGTCGGTCGATCCATTAGCCTCATGGCGGAGCGATCCATCGATGGTGCGAGCTCGATAAACAATCCTGAGTGCGTGCATCGGCCTGTCAGAACCGTTGAGGCGGTCGGATGCTGCGATGTGGAGGCTGTCGACACCCAACAGGTGATCGAGCTCGGCCGTGTAGCCGGTCTCTTCATATATTTCGCGGACGGCAGCAGCCGGCGCGTCTTCGCCCAACTCCAAACCTCCGCCGGGAAGAGTCCAGCCAGCGGCCCCGGATTCGTTCCAATGCGCCAGAAGGATTTTGCCGTTGTCGATAATCAGCCCGTAAGCCCCAATCCTCGTATCCCATGCAGCACTCATGGCGGCAAGTCTAACCAGCGTGCGGTGTGAGTGGTCCTGCTCCCGGCAATGTATCGCTCGTCAGATGCTGGAACTTGACCCGCCGGGCAAAATGTTAACTACTTAACAGTATGGATCTCCGACAGTCGACCGTGTTCAAGCTGCACCGGGCAACAACACTGGTGACCCGGGTGTCCGACGAGTACCTCATCGCACGTCATGGCATCCACTACGCACCTTTCCTGGTCCTGTTGACCCTTCGCATCGCTGGCCCGTCTCCGCAGCGGGCAATAGCCCAGGGACTCGACGTGAGCAGGGCATCGGTCACTCAACGCGTCCACCAGCTCAGGGAGCAGGGCCTGGTCAGCGTGTCGATCAACGCCGCAGATCCGCGGGCGAACGTGGTCGACCTGACGCTCTCGGGTCGGCGGCTAACCGACGCCGCGTGGCACGGGCTCGAAGCGACGCTTAGCGCCGTCGACGACGGTGTGGACGACGGATTACTCCGACATCAGCTCGAAAAGCTGATTACTAACTGCACCACTGCCCTTTCAGTGGTCAACGCGACCGACCACAGGACTGAGTGATGTTCCCTTCCCCAATCATCGCGGCGCCCATGGCCGGCGGCGTATCGACCCCGGCCTTGGTGTCAGCTGTCGCGCGGGCCGGCGGCCTTGGCTTCCTCGCTGCGGGCTACAAATCAGTCACGGCTTTGCGCGCTGAGATTGCATCGGTCCGCTTGACCGGCCTGCCTTTCGGGGTGAACCTGTTCGTTCCCGGTGGTCCTGCGAAAAACCGGGAACCGCTGTTGGCCTACCGCGCGAAGCTGGCTTCCCTTGCTGACCGTTATGGCGTGGTACTGCCCGATCCCCAGTACGACGACGACGGCTGGGACTCCAAAGTCCGCACCCTGATGGACGAGCCAGTCCCCTTCGTAAGCCTGACTTTCGGGCTACCGGACCGGGCAATCATTGGCGCACTCCAGCAACGCGGCACCGTGGTCATCTCAACGGTGACATGCCAACGTGAGCTAGTCGTAGCCCAGGAGCACGGGGTCGACGCTGCTGTAGTCCAGCACAGTTCAGCGGGAGGCCACAGTGCTGTCTTCGATCCCAGCCATCCGGCCGAGAGGCCAACCACCGACATTGCAGCCCTGATTGCCTCGCTGATCCCGAACTCCACAGTCCCACTGATTGCAGCGGGGGGTCTCACCGGAGGACGGGACATCCGGCGGACGCTCGACACCGGGGCGACAGCCGTTCAGCTCGGAACACTGTTTGTGCGAACCCATGAAAGCGGTGCGCGCCAGATCCACAAAGACGCTCTCGCCTCCCTGGCATTTCCGGGGACTGCGGTGACCCAGGCATTCAGCGGAAGACCGGCAAGGGGGCTCGAGAATCAGTTCATGAGGGAACACCGCGATGCCCCGCTCGGATACCCGGAAGTGCATCATCTGACATCATCCCTGCGCGCGGCAGCCGCAGCTGCTGGCGATCCTGAGCTGCTGGCGTTGTGGGCCGGCACGGGGTACCGCGCCGCTCAGCCGATTGGGGCGACCGACCTGGTGGCACACCTAATAGCCGAGCTCGACCGCTAGGGTGGAACCCAACCGCAATCGTTCACGAGGAAGTGGCTTGCCCATGGCTGAAGACGCCGCACCTACCCTAGCCGCCCCCAACCGTGCGCGGGATACCCCGATGCTCGATCAGACAGACCAGCAGATCCTGAAGGAGCTGGTCGCCGACGCACGGATCACCAACGCGCAGCTCGCGGAGCGGATCGGGGTGGCGCCGTCGACGGCTCTCTTACGAACGAGACAACTCGTGGACCGCGGAGTGATCAGCGGGTATCACGCACAGCTCGATTTCGCGGCAATTGGCCGCGCCGTTCAGGCCATGGTCTCGGTCCAGCTCAAGGGTCATAATCGCGAGGAGATCGATCGGTTCACTGATCGGGTGCCGAATCTGCCGGAGGTAGTTTCCACCTTTCACGTCGCAGGATCGGTGGACTATTTGCTGCATCTGGCGGTGCCAAGCACGGAGGTCCTGCGGGACTGGGTACTGGACCATCTGACGACAGATCCGGTGGTAGGCCACACCGAGACGACCCTGGTGTTCAACCATTTACCGGGCAATACCGGGGTGTTGCCTTAGCCTCGACGACGGACGCTGCGGGGCCAGGTGCAGCTGGGCCCCTACAGCCGCAGGCCTGAGTGGTGCGCGGCCGCTAGATCCCGCCGTCGCTCGTCGTGAGCATGGATTGCTTCACTGTCGCGGGCCTGATCGAGTGCGAGTCGCTCGCCGATGGAGACCAGGCGGTGACCCACCAGGATGAGAAGGGCGTCGAAACCCGTGGGCCTGACGGACGGGGAATAGGTGGCAAAAGTGGTCATCACTGCTTCTTTTCTACGTCAAAGGTTCGGATGAAGCTGGCTTCCCCTGATGCTGTAGCGGAATGTCGAATTGTCCCTGCAGGATGGGGAAAGCGTTGAAGTGCAGCTGCACTGCGCGAGCGTCGGGATCGGTAGCGCCGCTGTCACGATATTTCGCCAGAAGGGCTCTGGCGTGGTTAAGCATCTCTTCAGTGATCTCGGCCAGCTGCCCGGCAGTCAGCCGGGCGTTCATGGTGGCGATAACCGACCCGTCAAACCAGTCCTGTGGGAGGTAGTCATAGCCTTGTTCCATGAAGTCCTGTAACAGAGCCGCCCGGTGATGCTCAATCTCACGGTTGAGTATTCGAGACGCGTGCAGGGCCGCAGGATCTTCGGCCAGATCACTGGAAAACAGGCTTAGCGCACCCGGTGGACGCTCCCACCAGCGCTCCCGGGCTGAGCCCTTACCCTCCACCTCTCGGACCAGTTGGTGCTTGGCGAGTTGGCGAAGGTGATAGCTGGTCGCACCACTCGATTCTCCAAGCCGGGCAGCAAGTGTGCTGGCGGTCTGGGGGCCGAGTTGAGATAGCTGCTCCAAAAGCTGGATTCTAAGCGGATGAGACAGCGCTTTGAGCCCGGCGAGATCCAGGGTGCGGTCGGCTGACTGGGCGTCGGATCCGTGGCGTGTACTCATAGACCCAAGATACAGTTACAAAACTTTCTTTGCAAGGGTTTCTTTGCATAGAAATCTTTGTAGTGGGGCCTCAGTAGCTGGGCGGTGAAAGCTACCCAGGGAGGTGGCCTCGAAGTGTGCTGCGCAGGCTTCGCATTGCCAGAGCAAAGCTTGCCAGAGCGATCAGTCCCGCGAAGCCCGCTACCGAACGGTCCAGTCCCCACGCTTGGGTGGCGGCACCAAGGCCGACCACCGGAAGGCTGCTTCCCAGGTAGGTGAGGACATAGAGGGTACTGATGATCTGGGCATGCTGGGATGGCTCCACCCGCAGGGACACCTCGTTGAACACCATCCGAAACGCCACCCCCTGTCCCGCCCCGGCAATAACACACGCCACAACCAAGAGCGGCACACTGTCGATAGACCCAGCCACAGGGATCAGTGCCACCCCCACCCCTAGTGCGGTCAGCCCGAGTCCGACGACATGCCTACCCCGCACCTTCATCAATTGGCTCAGCGCCGACGAGGCCAGGACCAGAGCTGCCAGGAGCCCGATCAGGGGCCGGGAGCTAGTGTCGGCGAGCGAGGCAAAGTACGTCGGCGCCAGGCTGAGGGTGAAACCGAAAACGGCAAAACTGAGGAATCCAACTGCTGATGCATTCCAGAAGGCCCTACCAGCGGCTTTCGACACAGCGGGACGACGCGGCTTCAGGGCACGGAGGGGCGACGCTGGGTCAGCCGTCCTGATGGCTGGCCGGGCCTTCAGGGTGAGCAGCGGAACCAGGAGCATCAGCAGGACCACAGAATAGATGGCGAACGGGGTCCTGCTGGGATCGGGCAGCAGGGATAGCAAGCCGCCGATGATTGGCCCGGCAGCAACTCCCCCGGCTGACGCCAGCAGCGTGAATCGTGAAGCCCAGTCTGGTCGGTGTGGCAATAGGTCCCGCAATGCAGCGGAACTGGCCCCGGTCGCCAGGGCGACCGCCGCACCCTGCAGGCAGCGCCCCAGAACCAGCATTGGAAGCGAGGTTGCTGCTCCGAATACCCCTGCCCCGGCAAAACCGATCAGGACGGCGAGCACCAGGGCCGCCCGCCGGCCAACATGGTCAGACCAATGGCCCACGAGCAGCAAGCCGACCACCAGCGACACCACATAGGCGGAGAAAGCCACTGTGACTTCGAGCGGCGAAATTCCAATCTTTGACTGCAGGAGTGGATAGATCGGCGTTGCCAGGTTGGCCCCGATAAGGAGGGTCGAGATGACCACCGCAGCCAGCACCAACCGACTTTTGACTGACGCGTCCCAGCCCCAGCGGACCTTGTCCGACGGCTTCATCCGCAGCTCGCTGAGAACACTCACTTCGACTCCATACAGTTAAACAAACAGCACATATCCCCCTTATTCTCCGGTTCTCAGGTGCAATCGGAGCATTTTGGATAGTAAACTTGAGCGTTATCACCAATTTTTGACAACGTTACTGACAGGAAGTGGGCGTCATGAGCAAATTGGACCTGGTCGACATCCGGCTCCTTCTGGAGCTGGTTCGGGATCCGCGGGCACAGATTGGCGAACTCAGCGATCAGCTGGGTGTTGCCCGCAACACAGCCCAGTCACGTATTCGACGGTTGCTCAGATCTGGGACTCTGCGATCCAGCGGTCGCGAACTGGATTTGGAAGCGCTCAACTACGATGTTGCGGCCTTCGTCACTATCGAGGTCTCCCACCGCGAGCTCGACGGCGTCATTGCTGGCCTTCGACGCCTCTATCAGGTACTGGAAGTCCATGAGATCTCGGGCCGTGGCGATATCTGGTGTCGTGTCACCGCAACCGACACGCATCACCTGCAATCTGCACTTCGATCGATCCTGCGGATCAAGGGAGTGATTCGCACCGAGACCGTCCTGGCCCTGCACGAACACATCCCGTACCGCACCGAACCGCTATTGCAGACCCTCGCCGAGGAGAACTGATTTTTCCCGGACTCTCATGTGGGTCTCATCTTGAGTGGTGATATTCAGGGATGAAGTCCCCACGGGCCCAGCAAGGCACCGCCGCCTTCGCCGATGGCACCGTCCCCCTCGTCGTCGCAGTCCGACACTGTGCAAATCCCCTCCCGGAACCTGTTGATACTGGAGCCAGGATCGGGAGGTACTTGGCTTCTGGTCGGTGGGGTCCTTTCGGGATCCTCAGTAGCTGGTTATATGACCACTGTGCACGGCGTTTGTGAGACGAGAAGGACTGATTATGAGACCTCTCACAATCAGTCAGCTTTCAAGCGTCAACGCTTCGTTGGCGAGGGTCTCCGCGATGGAGAGCCGCTTCAGTGCGTCGGCTCTCCAGGACGTCGGATCCGCGGTGGTCGCCCTGTGTTTGGCGCCGGCCACCAAAGTGAGCGCCACGCCTGCAGCACGGCCACGAAGCGCGGCCGGGTTCACTTCGCCGTCGAATACTGCCAGGAACCGGTTGAGAGCCGCGGGGACATGCTGGTAACGGCTGTCCAGGGCCGGTAAGACCGCAAGATGCCCGATGAAGCAGGCCAGGTCGTCCACCAGGTACCCGGGGCCCAGCGCGTCAACGTCCAATAGACCTGACACGTTGCCGCCCGAAACCAACAGATTCCCTTCATAGAAGTCGCCGTGCGACGGGACTTTGGGGCCGGCAGGGCTTGATGCAACGAGACTGTGCACCCGTTCGGCGAGTTCCGAGATTCGTGTCGCTTCGCCCGGTAGGACGGCGGTAGCTCCCTTGGCGTAGTCGCGGACCCGTGCCGACCAGGCTGGCCGCTCCGGCAGCTGCATCGCTTCGGCTGGCAGCCGGCGCAGCAACTCGACCAGGGTCTTCGGGCTCAGCGACTCCGCACCGTCGCGCATGAGTTGTTCAGCAAGCGGGGTGCCGGCAGCTGGGTGCATCGCCAGCACATCGGGTGCCGGAACGTCGATGAGTGACGGGGCGGGTATCGCCGCGGCCCTGAGCATTTGATGACGTGCGGCGAGTTGGGCTGCTTGACCGGCCCGGAGAACCTTCAGATAACGCCGCTGGCCGGCCAGGTCTGCGGTGAGGACTGCCCGTCTGAGGGGACGGTAGCTGACCGTCGCCAGCACCGGAACGCCCTCCGGTAACGACCCGGTTGATTGGCTGTCCAGGAACAACGCTTCGCCCACTTTTCGGGCATCGCACGCCCACGGCAGCCCGGGTAGCAGCGGATCGTTAGGGTGTAGCCACACCGTTAACGTGGTGTCGTCGGGTCCGCTGAGCTGCACCGTTGCGGGGATGTCGGCAGGTAGTGGCGCGGTGCTGACGCATAGAAAATCTGTGGTGAGTTCGCCGTTTTCGGCTTCCGCCTGCACCTGATATATTCCGGTTGCCCCGGCCCCGGGACGGTGGTGAACCTGTTCCAGTGACCAGTGAGTGGGTCGTCGTCCTAACGTCGCGAGTGCGAGACGAAGTGGCTCAGCCACGTCGTCTCCCTCAAGCAAACGCAGTTGGGCCGCCTCGGCCCCCTGCCTTGGGTGGGAAGAATCAGGCCCGACGACGCTGTAGGACGTCATCCAGGTTCATCCTGCCAGTGGTGGGGTTGGCGGTTGAGTTGCTTCCCGATGACGTGTCAGGACTGGCTACTGCGGGCGCAGCTGCTCCTTGTTTCAGGGTCGTTTTGGCCTGTGCCTTGGGAGCAGCAGGGAGCTCCAGTGGGGCTGGAGCCTGCCGCTGTGCCTTTGCGGCTGCAACATACATGGGCTTGGGCACCTCAACGGGCTGCCAGGGTGTTCCTGCGGATTCGGTAGTCGCCTCAGCGTCGGGTGAGACGGAACTGTGGGGATCAGCGCTGGCTGCTTCCGTAACGGTGGCACTGGCGGCGACGGCGAGGGCTGCCTGGCGCAGTTCGGTGGCAGTCAGGTTTGCGGTGCCGGTTGTGCCCGTCGTCGCCCCCTGCTCGTTAGGAGAGCTCTCTGCTGCGGGGCCCGTTGTTTCGGCGTCGAAGAGGTTGGTCTCCCGCCGCGGGGCGGGAACAGCCGGGGCGGCGAACGCTTGTGCCCGGGGAGGCAGGTCAGTCGTCCGGTGGGACATGGCGTCTGCGAATGCCGCCTCGAGCTTACGACGCCGATCGCGGACAGCGAGGACCCGGAGTCCTGCTACCGCAAGCAGGAACAGCACGAAGGCTCCAGCAGGTACCAGTGCTGGCACCAGGGAGAGGGCGGCGAGAGGTATGCAGACGACGGCCGCTAGAAGCGCTACAGCAGCGATGGCGGCAATGGAGCTGCGCCCGCGCCGGATGGTGAGCCGACCCTGGGGCGAGTAGGCCTTGGGGGCTGCTCCGCCGCCCATGGTGCCAGCGGCGTCGGTGGTGTGGCCGGACATTTCCATAATGCTCCCCTGAGAGACTTTGCTCTCGGCTGTTGCTGATGAAACTAGGGCGGAGGTGGCCACCGGCTCAACCAACAGGGCCGGGCGGCGGATACGAAGAACGTAGGGGGCAACCCAGATCAGCCAGAGGCCGACAATAGCGGCGAGCACCACCGAGCTGTTCATAGAGAAGTCCACGTCTAAAACCGTAGGTTGTTTACCCTGATCAGGTGAGTATTGCCGGCGGTGTGTCGTCCCCGGGTTGGTGAATTGCCGTGTCCCGGTGGCTACGGGCCACCTGGTTTTTCCAGCGTGCCAGTAGCCCGTCGGGGACCTCGTCGTGGGTCAGCGCGAAGCTGCGATGGTCGGCCCATTGACCGGCAATGTGCAGGTAACTCTCGCGCAGCCCTTCGTCCCGAAATCCCAGTTTTTCGACGACCCGTAGACTCGCCGAATTTTCCGGCCGGATGTTGATTTCCATCCGGTGGAGTCCCAGGCTCCGGAAGCAGTAGTCGGTCACCAGGGCAACTGCGGTGGGGGCGATGCCCTGGCCGGCGCGCTGCCGGTCCACCCAGTAGCCGAGAGTGGCGCTCATCGCCGACCCCCAAACGATCGTCGAAACCGTGAGTTGGCCGACAATGGCGGTCTCCCGGAGGTGAGAGCTGCGTTCAGTGATCAGAAAAGGTAACGCGGAGCCGCTCCGTGCCTGTTTCTTCAACGACCGGACCATCTCGGTGTAACTCGGCAGGTAGCCGCCCGGGGCGGGATTTGATGCCTCCCAAGGCGCCAACCAGTCAGCGTTGCGTTGCCTGACCGCTGACCATTCCCGCTTGTCTCGAAAACGAACGGGCCTGAGGACCAGATCGTCGGTCTCAAGGGTCACCGGCCAGGTGAATTGCCCGCTCACTGGGTACAGGCTAGCCGTTGAGGTTGTTGGTGAAGCTCTTCAACCAGTCCTGGAGGTCTGGGCCGAGATCCTCACGCTCCGACGCGAGGGTGACCACGGCCTTGATGTAGCTGAGCTTGTCTCCCGTGTCATACCGGCGTCCACGGAACACCACTCCGTATACGCCTGATCCTTCGCCGTCGGCTGAGGCAAGAGTCTGCAGCGCATCGGTCAGCTGGATTTCACCGCCGCGGCCGGGGCCGGTGGTTTCCAGAACGTCGAAGACCCGCGGGTGCAGGACATAGCGACCGATGACTGCCAGGTTCGATGGAGCTTCGTCAATCGCTGGCTTCTCCACCAGTTCGCTGACCCGAACATACTCTTCGCCGTCGATGGCTGAAATGTCGGCGCAGCCGTAGGCGCTGATCTGCTCAGGGTCAACCTCGATCAGCGCGATCACTGACCCCCCGGTCTTTTCCTGTACCTCAATCATGGTCTTGAGGAGAACATCCCGCTCGTCGATCAGGTCATCGCCGAGCAGGACGGCGAATGGCTCGTTGCCGACGTGAAGCTTCGCACGGAGCACTGCGTGTCCGAGACCCTTCGGGTCGCCTTGGCGGAGGTAGTGGATATCCCCGAGCTCCGATGGACGACGGACCGCGGCGAGCTTTTCGTGATCGCCCTTCGCCTCGAGGGTCTGCTCAATAAATGGCACCCGGTCGAAGTGGTCCTCCAGCGAACGCTTGTTGCGTCCGGTGATCATCAGAATGTCGGTCATACCGGCATGGACTGCTTCTTCGACCACATACTGGATCGCCGGCTTGTCGACTACCGGAAGCATTTCTTTGGGCATCGCCTTCGTGGCGGGAAGAAACCGCGTGCCAAGTCCCGCAGCGGGGATGACAGCCTTGTTCACTCGTGAGCTCATGACACCACCCTACATAACGTCAGTCCGCTTATAGCGACATTTGGCAGCGGGAGGCTAACAGTGGTCGGTTTCGGTAGTGTGTGCCGGTATGGGACACACTACGACGGCGGCGGAAAAGCAAAATGCCAGGCAGCTCTTTCGTTCCAGGCGCCGAGAAATGTCCAACGAAGAGCGTCTCCGCTCGGCTGCTGGTCTGGCTCAGCAGGTCCTACAACGGCTGCAGGCATCGTCAGGCCCCCACGGCGGTTTGATCGCCGCCTACCTATCAATGGACCCTGAACCAGGGACCGCGCGGCTCCTTGACGCGTTAACCCGCGACGGATACGACGTCGTCGTGCCGATCTGCGAGCCTGACTATCAGCTGTCCTGGTGCCAGTGGAGCGCCGACGCCGAACTGCGCCGCAGCCCTCGCGCGCCCCTGATGGAACCTGTAGGTGAACGCTTCAGCTTTTCCGAGCTACTGGACCGTCATGGCTCGCCCTCCCTCGTTTTGGTGCCGGGACTGGCGGTCGACCACACCGGCACCCGCCTGGGACAGGGCGGCGGCTACTACGATCGGTTCCTTGCCCAGGCACGGACGGTGGTGCCGGACCTCCCGGCGGCAGCATATCTCTATGAACACGAACTGTTACCGAAGCGGTCGCTTGCCAAGACCGAACTCGACATGCCGCTCAGCGGCGCGTTCACCCCCTCCGCGTTCCACCGGCTGAGCCCTGCAGTGTAGCGGTGTAGACTTAGCACTCGGGACCTTAGAGTGCCAGTCGAACCGACTTGGGTGACCGATCCCCAAGAACACAGCTTGTCCAGGAGGATTTTCTTGCCTACTTACGCATACGCCTGCAGAGACTGCGAACACGCTTTCGACATTCACCAGGCCTTCTCCGATAACTCCCTGACCGTCTGCCCTGAATGCGACGGATCGCTTCGGAAAAAGTTCAACAGCGTGGGGGTTGTCTTCAAGGGGTCCGGTTTCTACCGCAATGATTCCCGCGACAGCAAGAAGTCAGTCGACGTCGGTGCGAGCAATTCCGTCGCGTCCACCGGCTCGGTTTCTGAATCGTCGTCCAGCAGCTCCGAGAATAAACCCAGCACCACAGGCCCGGGCAAGGACGCCTCCCCGGCCCCCACCAAGTCAGCACCGGCGACAAAGACCACCGCGGCCGCCAGCTAGGGACACCGCTGAACACCGTCTGCCACAGTGGCCTTATCCACATAGCAGGCGAAGCGCCCCTCGTGCTCCCAAGGCGGTTCTAACGTTTGTGGATGGCCCTTGGCAAACATCCACCACGGCACCCCCAACGAGCCGGGGAGTCCTCGCACCGCGTCGGGCGGTTCGTGTTCCGAAACCGCAGGCTCCTGGCAGCAATGCTGTTCTGCCTGGCCACGGCAGTGGCCGTGGAGGCGTTGATCCCTCCCGAGCAGACCCGCGTCGGCGTTGTTGCGGCGGCGGCAGATCTCCCGGTGGGTACCGTTCTCACTGCCGCCCACCTGACCATTGTTGAACTGCCGGCCGAGGCGGTCATGTCCGCGTCCTTCGCCGACCCGAGCGAAGTAGTGGGTGAACAGCTCGCCACTCCCCTGCCGCACGGCTTCGTTCTCACCCCCACCGCCTTTGTCGGATCAGGGCTGCTCACCGGCGCACCCGCAGGCACCGTCGCGGTACCCTTACGCCCGTCGGACCCGTCAACGGTCCAGCTGCTGTCCCCCGGCCACTATGTGGAAGTGGTGCTCAGCACGGGGAATGGCTTCGATGTACCTGGTGACACAACCGTGCTGGCTCGGGGTTTGCCGGTGCTGTGGACCTCGGCTGCCCCCAGCAGCGGCCCATCGGGCGTCTGGCCGGGCAACTCTGAGAGCGAAGGGCTCGTGGTGGTTGCCGCAGCACCGGCAGACGCCGCAGCCCTGGCGGGCGCCTCCAGCACCGGCAACGTTCATCTGGTGCTGACCGGCGCACCACCCGGCTAGGACATCGAGTTAGACCATCGAGTTAGGGCACGGGCGAGGACATTGCGCTAGCGCACGGCGTCCTTGGTTCGGCTGCCAGGGCCGCCAGGGCTGCCAGGGCTGCCAGGGCTGCCAGTCAGGACCATCAGTCCCAGTGCGGGGGACGCTGGTCCTTCAACCACGCTTCATGGGACTCGTCGCGCTCACCCCATGAATCGGCCTCATCCTCTGCAGCGCGCTTGGGCAGGACACTGTCGTGGCTTGCCTGGCCTGTTCCGCTCATGCTCGTCCCGCTCTGTGAGTTTGAATGTCGTCCACTGGTCACCTCGGGCAACCCCAGATAGCGTCCAATCAGATCAGCGCATCCGTTCGGGTCGGTGAACACCTCGATGGTCCAGAGGGGCATGTACCGCCACCCCATCCGCTCAAGGAGTTGGGGGCGAAGCCTGCTTCGCTCCCGAACCGTCATGGTGCGGTACCTTTCGGTCCCATCGGATTCGATAGCGATCGGTGGCGTTTGCATGCCGGAACCTGACTCGTCGGACGGCTTACCTACTGTTGCCGACCCTGCTGTGGCGACGATGTCGAGAACCCCGTCATAGTGGTCCAGCACGTGGGCACCACGGTCGCGAAGTCGATTGACCAGATCCGCGACCAGCGGATCTGGGTTCACCGGTGCTGCGGGCTCCCCTGACGGATCCGGGGTCTCTCCGGTCCCCTCCCCCAGCTCTCGCTCGAGCAGACCGAAGAAATCCAACGCTCCATTGTCGAGCCGGGTGGGGTCGAGGTCCGTTGGGAGGAAGCACGTAACAATGTGGAGTTGGTGACGCGCCCTGGTCATGGCTGTGACGAACCGACCGCGACCATCGGGGCCGGACAGCTGGCCGAAGTTATGCAGTGCCCTGCCGTGCGGGGTCCGCCCGAAGCCGAGGGAGAAGATCACACAATCCCGGGTGAGGCCCGCGGCCCGCTCGACCGGGACCACTCGGAACGATTCCTTGCCCGGGGCGAAGAAGTCAGCCGCCCAGGGCAGCTCTGCCATCCGCTGTCTAATCGCCTGGCCTACCCGCCCTGCGTGCCGGGCGCTAGCGGTTACCACTGCCAGCGAACTGCTGGGACGGCGTCGGATGTGTTCGAAGACCAGTTCCACGACACGGCTGACTTCGGCCGCAACGCTTTCCACACCGGCCTGATCGGCGCTCGGCATTCCGGTGCCGTCTGGTAGATAGTCGACGGTGAGGGCCCGGCCGGTACCCGAAACTTCCGAACCATGAGGTAGCCGGGAGAGCTGGCCGTCATAGAAGGTGTCGCTCAGATAGCCGGTCAAAGCCTTGTCAACGCCCCGATACACCACGCTCAGCGGACTGGTGGGGAAGATGCCAGAGAGGGCCGAGTAGGCGCTGTTGAGCTGGTCGGCTTCCTGAGGTGACTCGGCTCCTGCACCGACGCTGAAGCTTTGGGGTCCACCGAGGCGGTCATCGCCGAAAGCGATGACCTGGGTTGCCCTCGCCAGAGCCGGAACGGCCGACTGCAGGGAGATTGATTCGGCATCCAGAACAATGACCGCGTCAAAGGTCTTGTCGGCTGGTAGCACCATCGGAAGCATGAGGGGACTCGCCGCCCAAACCGGCATGAGGGCGGTCACCAGGTCGTCATCCTGGGCACTGAGCCCAGCGAGATCCAGGGTGCCTGTGCGGAGCAGTTCCCGGAGCTTCTCCGCTTCCGCGGGATGCGCCGCAAGCGCCGTCCGCCAGCGTTCAGCGAGGGCAAATCGGAGCCGTCCTGGACCGGAAGCGATGTGCGCGTTGTCGGCCAGACGGTAGTCCGCTTCGAGCCGGCGCAGGCTCTCGCCGTCGGACATTGCCAGATAGTCGTCACCGCTGATCATGGCGTCGAGGGCAGACTGCCACCACGCCAGTTCCAGTTCGGATCCCACCTGACGCGCGCCTACTTCGCGCCGCGCCAGATCGTCGAGCAATTCGCCCAACCCACGTTCACGCATTTCGTCGAGCAGCAGGGTGCGCTCCGGCAGGGTTGCGAGGGTTTGTCTGTCCCTGGCGAGCTCGGCGAGGCGTTGGCCCAGCTCTTCCAGCGGCATAGCGGCCAGGTCAACATGGCCGGGGGTCGTGGCAAGTACTTTGGTGAGCTCGTCCAGTTCCCGGCGGATCTTGTGGTGGAAGTTGTTGATCTCGGCGAGACCCGTTGGCACAGAGGGGTGCCGTTCAGTCGTCGCGTACCGGGTCCAGAGCGTCCGCTGCTGCTGCACTTCCACCAGGGAAGTGTGCAGGTCGGCGATGTGTACACCGGGGCGAACATATTCCTTTGCCACCCTGCGAAGCCGCGATCGGGTCATCGAGCTCATCTCGATGGCGCGCTCGCGACGCCAGGACGATGAGGCCGTGGCTGTGATGAGGTCGGTGACCGGCCGGTCGAAGATATCTGGCGTGAATTTGTCGAGGCTTGCCCGGACCGCTGCGAGGAGCTCCAATTGCTCTCCCCACTCGGTGAACGAACCGCCGAGACTGATCTGGGAATGATCGGCTACCCGCAGCACCTTTTCGCGAAGCAGCGGGATGTCGCGGGCCAGGTCGACGGCCAGCTCGTGTGCACGCTCAGTTTCCTTACGGTTCAGCAGCTTGGCGCCGTACCAGGGACTCTCTACGGCCGAGGCGCTGAAGCTGCCCAGTTCTGCTGCCCTGCGAAGCCGGCCAGCGAGCTCAACGCGGTCGGGGATGCTGTCCATCACGCTACGGAGCAGGCGAACCGTTGTTGCCGGCGAGGGATTCAATGAGGTCAATTCCGCCAGCGATTGCATTGCCTGGTAGGGCGAACAACCCCAGCGGCTTCGCACGTTGTGCAGAGACCTCACATGGTCCTGCAGCTGATGGCGGTGGTCGACCAGAGTCTGGTGGAGTCCGTCCAGCTCGGGCCGCGTCGCCTTCTCGTTCCGCACGATCGCCCGGATCAGCTGGTCTTTGAGTTGCTGTTCGTTGATGTTGGCATTGAGCTGGAGGACCAGCGAGCCAAGGTTCAGTGTGTCCAGTTCCTGGACCACTTCGTTGAGGGTACCGCGACGCTCAGCCACCACTAGGACGCTCTTGCCCTGCTCGGCAAGAGCCGCAACGGCGTTGAGAGCGGTCTGGGTCTGGCCCGATCCTGGGGGTGCCGACACCACCAATGACCGTCCCTGGACGATCTGGTCCAGGACCTGCTGCTGCGCAGAGTCGGCATCCCTGATCAGCAGTTCATCGGCTGGCAGACGTTCATCAATCGGTGTTGCCAGCTCAGGGGCATCCGGTGCCGCAGGTGCGGGCTGTCCCTCCTTTGCCGCATCCACCAGGGCTGCAAGCACGGGATGGTCGGAGCGGATGGCCGGATCGTCGGCGACGTCAGCGAGATCGGCAAAGGTGGACACGAGGAGATGGTGCTCGATGGCCATCCCACGCACACCCTCGGTCAGTGCACGGAGCTTGTCCAGGACCGGCAACGGATCGAAGCGCGCTGTGCCGTAGGCCAGTTTGGCGACGGACTCGGGGTCGAACGACACCCCCTGTGCTGACCGCAGGTGGCGCACCAGCGCGGGGTTAAGCCGCGCATGCTCGGTGAGCTGGAGTTCGTAGTCGTCCTGGGACGCATGAACCGTCAGTGAAACCGAGGTCAACAGAACCGGCGCGGTCAGCGACTCGGACCGGCCGTCGTCGTCGACGCTGCGCCAGGCGGCGGTTCCGGCAGCGAGATAACCGACGTCGATACCGCGCTCGGTGCCCACCTCGTAGATCTTCGCCCGAAGGACCCGTGCCGCCTTCATCGCTGCCGCGTACTGACCCGGGTCCCGGAGGAGAGTGGACAGCCGGGTGCGACGGCCAGCAAGGAGCTGGGCGAGACCCGAGGGGTGGGCGTGCGTGAGATCGATGCTGTTGGCCGACGCAGGTGAGAAGTGCAGCAGGGTGTCGGCACCCGCGTGGGCGCCGAGCTGCTTGAGCCACGGCAGGAGGAAGTTCCCAGCGGAGTCCCCGGGATCCTGCACTGACACGGTGGTCTCCATTTCTGCGGTTATTTTCGACGATCTCGACCAGATGGGCATGCCTTCCAAGCTATCCGACAAGGGTGGTCACGGCGGGGCCGCAACACCGGGGACGGTCAAATACCCTTCCCAACCGGGGTCGGACTACTCCCACTCGATGGTGCCTGGCGGCTTGCTGGTGATATCTAGCACCACCCGGTTCACTCCCTCTACCTCATTGGTGATGCGGTTGGAGATCCGGGCGAGCAGGTCAAACGGCAGGCGGGACCAATCGGCGGTCATTGCATCTTCACTAGACACGGGCCTGAGTACGATCGGATGCCCATAGGTTCGACCGTCACCCTGCACTCCGACGCTCCGAACGTCGGCGAGCAGCACGACGGGCATCTGCCAGACCTCGTTGTCCAGTCCGGCCGCTGTCAGTTCCGCACGGGCGATGGCATCTGCCCGGCGCAGCAGGTCAAGCCGTTCCTGGGTTACGTCGCCGACAATCCTGATTCCCAGACCTGGGCCGGGGAACGGCTGTCGACCCACAATTTCGGCGGGCAGCCCAAGCTGCGCGCCGACCGCCCGGACCTCGTCCTTGAACAGGGCACGAAGGGGTTCGACGAGTTCAAACTGCAGGTCCTCGGGAAGACCCCCCACATTGTGGTGGCTCTTGATGTTCGCAGCACCTTCGCCGCCACCGGACTCAACGACGTCGGGGTAAAGGGTGCCCTGCACCAGGAAGCGGATCTTTTCACCGTGTGCCTGAGCCTCGGCGATGATCGCCCGCTCGGCTTCCTCGAAAGCGCGAATGAACTCGCGGCCGATGATCTTGCGCTTGGTTTCAGGATCGCTGACCCCAGCCAGTGCGTCCAGGAACCGCTTTTGTTCATTGGCTACGTAGAGGTTGACGCCGGTCGCAGCAACGAAGTCACGCTCGACCTGCTCTGCTTCCCCCTCGCGGAGCAGACCGTGATCCACGAATACGCAGGTCAGCTGGTCGCCCACTGCCCGCTGCACCAGGGCTGCGGCGACGGCGGAGTCAACCCCTCCGGAGAGCCCGCAGATGACGCGCGCGTCCCCCACCTGCTCGCGGATGCGGTCTACCTGCTCTTCAAGAATGTTGCCGGTGGTCCAGTTGGCGTCAAGCCGTGCGCCCTTGAACAGGAAGTTTTCCAGCACCTGCTGCCCGTGGTCCGAATGTTTCACTTCAGGGTGCCACTGCACGCCGTAGAGGCGCCGTTTTTCGTCGGCGAAGGCAGCAACCGGGGCACCAGCGGTGCTGGCCAGAACCTCGAATCCATCGGGTGCGGCCTGAACGCTATCGCCGTGGCTCATCCAGGCGTTCTGGTGCTCGGGGACACCGTCGAGCAACGATCCCCCGACGCCGGACGCTGCGACGTTGGTGGAGCCGTACTCCCGAAGCCCGGTCTTCGCGACCGTACCGCCCAGGGCTGAGGCCATGGCCTGGAAGCCGTAGCAGATTCCCAGGACGGGCACGCCTGCCGAGAACAGCTCGGGGTCAACCCGAGGTGCACCCTCGGCATAGACGCTCGAGGGACCGCCCGACAGGATGATCGCCACCGGGTTTTTGGCCAGCAGATCGGCTGTTTTGAGGGTGTGCGGCACCACCTCGGAGTAAACGTCCGCGTCACGGACCCGGCGGGCAATGAGCTGGGCATACTGGGCGCCGTAGTCCACCACCAGCACCGGCCGGTGGCTGGTTTCGGAGGTCTCCTCGAGGGGGGTGGCGGTGGCTTCGGCTTGGCCTGAAACTCCGGGTCCGGGTGCGGGAATAGTCACGCATCAACAATAGTCGCCATGGGCACCCGACCGCACATTGCGACGGCCCGATATCGCTAGTACCGAGACGCTGCCTCGGGGTGGGCGGCGAGCTCCTGCTCTACCTGACGGTGGATCCGGCGTTCAACAATGAAGGACAGCAACGGCACAACCCCACCCAGGGCCATCACCAGGAACTGTTTGAACGGCCAGCGCATCATCTGCCACAACCGGAAATCAGCGATCAGGTACACCACGTACATCCAGCCATGCACGATCAGCACAGTGGTGGAAAAGTTGAACCCTTCGGCGGAATCCGAGAACTCCTTGTCAGTCAGGGACAGCAGCCCCTCGGGTCCGCCGATCATGATGTGGGATTGCATGCCGTAGGCGGCAATCATCTCCACGACCACCAGCAGCAGCATGATCCCGGTGGCGTAGGCCAGCACCTTGTAGAACTTCACGGCGGAGAGAATCTGGGCGTGGGTGCCGCCGAACCGTCGCTTGGTTTTCTTAGCGGTACCAGCTCTGCCGTCGATGGATTTGTTGACGTCTGGCGTGCTCACTGTCGTACCTCATTCGTAGTTGTTTCACGCTCGGACGGGGCGACTTCTTCCGCCTCGTCATCTTCTGCTTCTTCGAGGGTGCGCCGGTAATCATCAGCCACCAGGCGCCACCAGAGGAAGAAGGCGAACCCGGCAAAGACAAACCATTCCACGGCGTAGAAGATGTTCAGCCAGTTCAGCGGGGTCTCCTGCGGCTGGGGACCGACTGTGACGACCTCCAGTGGATCCTCGGGTGCCTGCTGCGCTCCAGCCAGCGTGGTGCTTGTTGAGACGACGAAGCCGGAGTAGATGGCCCGGTCCCACCGGTTGGTGAGGTCGGCAGTCGCGAGGGTGGGAATCTGGCCAGCGACTGGTCGCTCGGCGACCGGGCCCTCAGCTGGAAGCAGCCGCCCGATCACGGAGCCTGGACCTACCAGCTCAGGCACCTCAATCGCCGCTGTGGCGTCGGCGATCCAACCGTGCACCACCGGAATTACTGTCTGCTCGTCGAAACCGGTCGCCGCCACCGTGGTCCCCTGATCGACCGCAAAGGCCGAGATCAACCAGAACCCCGCCCGGTCTTCCTGAAGCCGATCCTGCACCAACACCGTGGTGTCAGCGAGAAACTCGCCATCCATGGTGATCATCTGGTCCGCGACCGGCGCGGTCATGGGGACACCCGGGCTAAAAACGTCGGTTAGCGGTTGTACCTGCTCGGTGGCGCTCTCTGGGGGCGGCGCTTCACCGGACGAGTTGGAGAACTGCCATTGGCTCAAAAGCACAAAGACTCCCGCAATCACCATGGCGAGGATCAGTGAAAGGATCCAACGGGGTTTCAGCGCGGTTTTGAGCACACCTTAACGGTACTTCGTCACCGTGTAGAAAACCGAATGCACCCGAGAATTCCCAGCCGGTCAGCAGTGGGCAATTTAGTGATTGGGAAGTGTCTACCACTTGGGTGCGAAGGCGCTAGGATGGTTGATCGTGCGCTCGTATCCCTACCCTGACCCCGGCCCTCCGGACCTCCGCTCCCCTTCCCGCTATCTGCTCTGGCTCGCATCGAAGCAAAAAGCAACGCTTCTGGCCGGAGTAGTGTTCGGCACTGCCTGGATGGTCGCCCAGGCTGTGATGCCCTATGTGCTGGGCCGGGCCATCGATGAAGGCGTGGTGGCCGGCGACTTCGACCGGCTCCTGCTGTGGGTGGGCGTCCTGATCCTCCTGACCGTCGTGCAGGCAGTCGCAGGCACTCTCGAGCACCGCACGGCAATCAGCGGCTGGCTGCAGGCGGCCTTCCATTCGATCCGTTTGATCGGCTACAAGATCACCCGTACCGGGGATGCTTTGCCGCGGCGGCTCTCCACCGGTGAGGTGGTTTCAACTGCGGCCTCGGACGCCACCCGGTTGGGCGAGATTTACGCGGTATCGGCCCGGCTGGCTGGCTCCATCATGGCCTGGCTGGTGGTCTGTGTGCTCATTTCACAAACCTCCCTCCTGCTCGGTCTGATCGTCCTGATCGGTGTTCCTGCGTGCTGCGGCCTCCTGCTCTTCGTGGTCCGCCCCCTCCAGGCCCGTCAGCGTGAACAACGCGAAGCGTCCGGCAAGATGACCGCCGTCGGCGCCGATACGGTGGCCGGGCTCCGGGTGCTCAGGGGAATCGGCGGTGAGCACATTTTCGTGAACCGCTACCGTCAGCACTCCGCGAAAACCCGGGACTCTGGCATCCGTGTTGCGTACTCCCTGGCCGATCTCGAAGCTTCCCAGGTATTCATTGCCGGGGCCTTCAGCGTGCTGTTCACCTGGGTCGGCGCCAATCTGGCCCTCGCGGGCGAGATCGAGCCGGGACAGCTGGTGGCGCTCTACGGCTATTCGATCTTCCTCATGACTCCGATTCGCGCGGCTGCCGACAGCGTGGCCCGCTTCATCCGGGCACATGTTGGTGCCCGCAAGATCATCGCCGTTCTCGTCGTCGAACCCGACGTAACTGACAGGGACACCACTTCCCCAGCACCACCCCCCGGCGCTACGCTGCTCGACGCCAGCACCGGCGTGCTAATCCACCCCGGTCGGATGACCGCGGTGGTGTCGGTGGACACCGCCGCGTCAGCCGATCTGGCAACCCGGTTGGGCCGGTTTGAGGACGAGGTGCTCCACCTCGCCGAAGTCCGCTGGGGTGCCGAACCGTTACGCAACATCGCACTGCAGGACATCCGCCAGCGGATCGTGGTGAGCGAGGCGAACCCCCAGCTTTTCACCGGCTCCCTGCGCTCCGAATTGGATCCACAGGCGAGGCATGATGACACGCGCATCCTTGCCGCCCTGGACGCCTCCAGTGCACTGGACATCCTCGACGGAATCGACGACGGCCTGGACCACGAGGTGACCGAGCGCGGCAGGGGCTTTTCGGGTGGGCAGCGTCAGCGCCTGGTCCTCGCTCGCGCCCTGCTGACTGAGGCCGAGACGCTGGTGCTGATCGAACCGACCAGCGCCGTCGATGCCCATACCGAATCCAGGATCGCTGCCCGGCTGAAGGGCCTGCGGGGCGGCGCCGACCAGACCACGGTTGTGGTGACGGCCAGCCCGCTGATGCTCGGCGTCATGGACCACGTCATTTACCTTGAGGATGGCCGTGTGGCCGCTGAAGGAACGCACCTGGAACTGCTGACCAGCCAGCCCGCCTACCGAAACGTGGTAATCCGAAGTGAGTGAAACAACTGCCGCTCCCGACCCGACCGGGAAGCTTCCGGTTGCGGACCCGATCCAGGTTCGAGCCGAAGCCGCGCGGCTAATCAGGCACCACCGCGGCGGACTTTCCCGCGTCATTGCGCTTTATGTTGGGTCTGCCATCGCCGGACTGGTGGGACCAGTACTACTCGGTCGAGTGGTCGACGCCGTGGTCGAGGGAACCACTTCGGACTATATTGCGGTCATTTCGCTGGTCATGCTGGGGTTCCTGATTGTTCAGGCCCTCCTGCGACGACTGGCCGTCCGGGCCGGAATGGTGTTCGGGGAAACGGTTTTCGCCGAACTGCGCGAGGACTTCATGAAACAGGTCACCTCGCTGCCGTTGTCCACCGTGGAAAAGGCCGGAACCGGTGACCTCGTATCCCGCACCACCAACGACGTCGACGCCGTCTCCCACACTGTGCGGTTCGGTGTGCCCCAGGTGGTGGTGTCGATAGTGACCATCCTGCTGACCATCGGCGCAGCGGTGATCACCTCGCCGATCCTCGCACTGGCTCTATTGGTCGGCCTCCCCGTGCTGTATCCGGTGACCCGGTGGTACCTCAAGCGAAGCTCGGCTGGTTACCAGAAGGAACGGGAAACCTACGCCGTCGTGAACGGCTCGATCACCGAAACCATCGAGGGCGCCCGCACGGTGGACGCTCTTGGGCTGGGTGCGCTGCGCCGGGACCGCATCGATGGAGCGTTGACGGACAGCTACCGGGCCGAGCGGTACACCCTCTGGCTGCGCACTGTGCTTTTCCCGGCAGCCGACTTTGCCTTCTGGCTGCCGGTGGCGGGTGTACTGCTCTGGGGCGGCTGGCTCGCCTCCATCGACGTCGTTACCCCCGGCGTCGTCGCAACGGTTGCCTTGTTTGCCGTGCGGCTCATTGATCCGGTGGATCTCCTGATCATGTGGACCGACGAAATTCAGGTGGGTGCCGCATCGCTGGCGCGCATCGTAGGGATCAAGGAGGTTCGGCCGGATCGGCACGCCACCGATAATGAGCCGTTGAACGACGACATCCTCGTATCCAAGGCACGGTACGCCTACCGCCCCGGCCACGACGTCCTGCATGGTGTGGATCTGCAGTTGCGTCGGGGGGAACGGCTGGCAATGGTCGGGCCCTCAGGCGCTGGTAAGTCCACCCTGGGACGGTTGATTGCCGGGATTCACCCGCCCACCGCCGGTTCGGTCACCGTCGGAGACGTGCCCCTGGTTGATCGTCCCCTCGACGCGCTGCGCCGTGAGGTGGCACTGGTCACTCAGGAACACCATGTGTTTGTCGGATCCCTGGCGGACAACATCCGCCTCGGTAAGGACGATGCGACGCAGGCGCAACTCGAACAGGCCCTGGACGACGTCGGGGCGCTGGGTTGGGCACGCGCCCTACCGCTCGGACTCGAAACCGAAGTGGGTTCCGGCGCGCACGAGCTAACCCCAGCCCAGGCCCAGGAACTTGCACTCGCGCGGCTGGTCCTCGCCGACCCGCACACACTGGTCCTGGATGAGGCAACCTCATTGATCGATCCGCAGGCCGCCCGCGATCTGGAACGCTCGCTGAACGCGGTGCTGGAGGGGCGGACCGTGGTGGCCATTGCCCACCGCCTGCATACGGCTCACGACGCCGATCGGGTGGCCGTCGTGGAGAACGGCAACATCACCGAGCTCGGCTCGCACGATGAGCTGCTCGCCCTTGATGGTTCCTATGCGGCGTTGTGGAAGTCATGGCGGTCCGAATGACGACCGCCATGACAACGGGCTTCTCGCAGACGGCTCAGTGGTCGAAGAACACCAGCGAGGAATTGATCAACTCGGCGATTACCTCGGTGTCGTGGGCACGCCTGAGTGATTCCCTGAAGTTCTCCTTGAACAGGGACCGCGCCAGCGTGGCCAGCACCTCGAGGTGTTCCGAGAAGGACTGCGACGGCGTGGCGATCAGCAGGACCAGCGTCGCCGGCCCGTCCACTGCCCCGAAGTCGAGGCTGTGGCCGTATTTGGTGACGCCCACCGCGATACTGGTCTGGGTGACGTAGTCGCTGCGCGCGTGCGGCAGCCCTACCCCACCCGGCAGCCCGGTAGCCATCTGGTGTTCCCTCGAATTGACCTGCGCAAGGAATCCCTCGAGCTGCGAGATACGCCCCGCCTCGAACAGTTTGGTGGCAAGCTGTTCCGTCGCCGCTTCCTTGTCGGCGGCAACCATCTCCAGGATCACCAGATCAGGGGTGGTCAAAACGGCATCGGTGAATTCCAGGGATCGCTCGGTCATGGTAGACCTCTCGCGGGTTGCGTTGGGCAGGCGGCACGGCGTCCAGACCGCGGTCCTAGCTTAGCGGGACAATATCTTCGACTCCCATCCGGGCATTGTCTGCCAGGACGTCGTCGGGCTGCTCCTGACTCAGCCGCTCGGCTTCTACCCGGGCGAGGTAGTGTTTGACCTCGCGGTCGACCTGGGCGTCGCTCCAGTCGAGGAACGGCGCCATCAGCGACGCGACATCAGGAGCCGCCGACACGCCACGGTCCCAGGATTCAATGGAGATCCTGGTGCGGCGGGTGAGGACGTCGTCGACATGGCGCGCGTTCTCATGGGTTACCGCGTAGACCACTTCAGCTCCAAGATAGTCATCTGCCCCTGGCAACGGCTCGCCGAGGCTCCTGTCCTCGCGGATCAGCGCGAGAATGTCCTCCGCATGGCTCCCATAGCGCTGCAGGAGGTGTTCCACCCGTGCCACGTGGACACCCGACTGGTCAGCCATCCTGGCACGCTTGTTCCAGGCCGCCTTGTACCCTTCAGCGCCCAGCAGCGGGACGGTTTCGGTGCAGCTGGCGGGGACCCGCTCGTCCAGTGCCCGGGTCGCCTCATCCACCGCGTCCTTGGCCATCACCCGGTAGGTGGTCCACTTGCCCCCAGCGACGACCACGAGGCCCGGAACCGGGTGCGCGACCACGTGCTCCCGTGAAAGTTTCGCCGTGGAGTCACTTTCGCCAGCCAGGAGCGGCCGCAGCCCGGCGTACACACCCTCGACGTCTTCCCGGGTGAGCGGGCGGCGCAACACCTTATTGACATGCTCCAGGATATAGTCGATGTCCTTGGAGGACGCGGCCGGGTGCGCCTTATCCAGGTCCCAGTCGGTGTCGGTGGTTCCGATAATCCAGTGACGACCCCAGGGGATAACGAACAGGACGGACTTCTCGGTGCGCAGGATCAGTCCCACTGTGGACTGGAAGCGGTCCCGCGGAACGACGAGGTGGATGCCCTTTGAGGCCCTGACCTTCATCTGGCCGCGGTCGGTGACCATAGCCTGGGTTTCGTCGGTCCAGACGCCCGTGGCATTGATGACCTGCTTCGCGCGGATGTCGAACTGTTCGCCGGTTTCCTGGTCCTTGACGCGGGCTCCGACCACACGTTCACCCTCGCGGAGGAAATCTACTACCGTCACCCGGTTGGCGACTTTGGCCCCGTAGTGATCTGCGGTCCGCACCATGTTGACCACATACCGCGCGTCGTCCACCTGGGCGTCGTAATAGCGGATGGAGCCCACCATTGCGTCTTCTTTAAGGCTGGGGGCGGCCCGGAGGGTCCCGCGACGGGAAAGGTGCTTGTGCATGGGGACGCCCCGCGAGTTGCCTGAGGTCATGCCCATGGTGTCGTACAGCAAGATTCCGGCACCCACATAGGGGCGCTCGAAGAACCGCTTGGTGAGCGGGTAGAGGAACGGTACCGGTCGGACCAGGTGCGGTGCGATTCGCTGGATCAGCAGGCCGCGTTCTTTGAGGGCCTCCTGTACCAGCGCGAAGTCGAGCATTTCGAGGTACCGCAGACCACCGTGGATCAGCTTCGATGACCGTGAGGAAGTGCCTGATGCCCAGTCGCGGGCTTCAACCATCCCCACGTCCAGTCCGCGGGTCACGGCGTCGAGCGCCGATCCAGCGCCGACGACGCCGCCGCCTACGATCAGGATGTCCAACTCCCTACCGGACTCCGAGGTGGCTTTCAACGCTGCTAGCGCGTCTTCACGGTTCTTCGGGCTCAGTGCTCCTGATGACATGGCGGCGATCCTTCGTCGGGTTCGATACTACGTCCCCCAACCTTAGCAATCAGCCGTTGGAAATGTAGGGGGAAAGAACTACTTCCACCCGCTGGAACTCCTTGAGGTCCGAGTAGCCGGTGGTGGCCATCGCCCGGCGCAGGGCGCCAATCACATTGGAGGTTCCATCCGTGTGATGCGACGGCCCCCACAGCACCTCCTTGAGCGGACCCACCGTGCCAATCTTGACCCTGTCGCCGCGGGGTAGTTCGTCGTGGTGAGCCTCCTGGCCCCAGTGCCAGCCCTGTCCCGGCGCTTCCTCGGCGCGGGCCAGTGCCGAACCGAGCATGACCGCGTCGGCACCCATCGCGATGGCTTTGACGATGTCACCGCTGGCACCCATCCCGCCATCCGCGATCACGTGCACGTAGCGACCGCCTGATTCATCCATGTAATCCCGCCGTGCGGCTGCTACGTCCGAAATGGCCGAAGCCAGCGGTGAGTGGATGCCCAGGGCGCGTCGCGTCGTCGTCGTCGCACCCCCGCCAAACCCGACCAGCACGCCGGCAGCACCGGTGCGCATCAGGTGCAGCGCCGGGGTGTAACCGGCGGCTCCTCCGACGATGACCGGGACGTCGAGCTCATAAATGAACTGTTTGAGGTTCAGGGGTCGGTCGTCCTTGGAGACGTGCTCGGCGGAGACCGTGGTGCCACGGATCACGAAGATATCGACCCCGGCGGCGAGGACGGTCTTGTAGAACTGCTGGGTGCGTTGGGGTGTCAGAGAGCCGGCCACCGTGACCCCGGCCTCGCGCATTTCGGCGAGCCTGCTGGTGATCAGGCCCTCCTGGATTGGCGCGTTGTAAATTTCCTGCATCCGGCGGGTGGCCGCCGGACTGAAATTCTCGGTGCTCAGGTTCGCGATCTCGTCCAGCATGGGCTGGGGATCCTCATAGCGGGTCCACAAACCCTCAAGGTTGAGCACGCCAAGACCGCCCAGCCGCCCCATGGCAATGGCGGTCTCCGGCGACATCACGGAATCCATCGGTGCGGCGATGACTGGCATTTCGAACTGGTAGGCGTCGATCTGCCATTGCACGGACACGTCATGGGGGTCACGGGTGCGGCGGGACGGAACCACCGCTACGTCATCGAGGGAGTACGCCCTGCGTCCGCGCTTGCCTCGGCCAATTTCAATCTCGTTAGTCACCTGACAAGGTTATCCCAGGGCGACACGCAAGGACTCCGCGGCGGGTTTCCCGGCATTCAGCCGGCCTTTCGCCCTGAATTAGGGGGCTCCACCCACCAGATCCCACCAGAAGGTGATAAGCCTACTTTCTTTTCGCCCCACAAGAGGGCTAGGGTGGATGGCATCCCCGACATCGCATCCCGGACATGGGAGCCTACCTGGTACCGGTCCTCCGATCTCACTAGTGAAGGAATTGTCGACATGCAGGAGCTGGAGCAATGGCCCACCGGGAGGCTATTAACCACCGCGGCGCGACTGGTCGACCATGCCTGGAACGCGGGGCTGGTTGACCTCGGACTCACCCATGCCGGGTACACCGCGCTGCGGGTGTTGCAGGATTACGGCCCGATCAATCAGACCAAGCTGGCTCAGCTGATTCGTGTACAGAATCAGACCATGGGTAAAACCATCGAGAAGCTTCAGGTGAATGGCTACGTCAATCGCGTCCGGGGCGAAGTGGACCAGCGAATCCAGATGGTTTCAGTTTCCGACGCCGGTAGGAGCGCGTTGGTCAGTGCACTCAAGATCGAACAGAACCTCATCGCCGGTGGCGGGCTGCTCTCCGACACCCTAAGGGCGGAGCTGCGCAACCTGATCGAAGAATTGGGTGCAGGTCGCAACGGGGGCGCTCAGGCCGCAGGCTAATATTTCCCAGCCCTTTCGACGTAGACTGCCGTGTGCAGGGATTATCCGAGCACACTCTTCGAAAGGCAGAGGCTTATGGGCGACAAAAGTAGGCTTTCACCGGAGCAGCCCTTCCCGGCGGACCTGGCTCCACTGGAGGATAGCCAGGTTGAAATTCTGAACAGCAAAATCCACCGTCAGCTGGACGCCGAATACACCACGGATCACGAGCCCGATCCGGAAACCGAGTCCCGCTACGAGGAGCTCAGGGCCGAACTTGACTATCGAGCCGCGGACCATCAGCTGCCCGTGGACGGACGAGATGCGTTTGCCACCTCGGCTCAGGAGCCGAAGGACAAGACCTCGGCTTAGGGCTTGCCGATCAGGTTTCAGCAACGGTGTTCGGATCAAGCCCAAGCTGGCTCTCAAACATCCTGAAATACCGGCCACGGAGATTCACGAGTTCATCGTGGGTTCCCGACTCCGCGATCTGCCCATCCTCCAGCATGTAAATGATGTCGGCTTTCTCGATGGTCGCCAGCCGGTGGCTGATGGCAATGATCGTGTGTTCCCGGTCGGCAAAGAGCCGGCCGAAGATGCGGTGTTCGGCAAGCGCGTCGATCGCCGAGGTGGGCTCGTCCATCACGATGAACGGGGCACCGCGGTAGAAGTTGCGGGCCATCGCCAGTCGCTGCCATTGCCCGCCGGACAGCCCACTCCCCTTCCGTCCACGGGGGTCTTCCATCCAGTTGCTGACATGGCTTTCGAACCCGTTCGGGAGGCGACTGATAAAGTCGCTGGCCTCGGCGTCGCGGGCGGCCCGCTCGATCCGTGTATCGTCCCGTGGCAATGACACATCCCCGAAGTAAATGTTGTTGGCCGCCGTTGCGAATTCGTACTTGAGGAAATCCTGCGACATCACCGCGAGATGCCGATGCCATGAGCTGATGTCCAGACCCCTCAGGTCCTGCCCATCCAGCAGCACCTTGCCCGACTCCGGCTGGTACAGCCCGGCCAGAACGCGGATCAGGGTCGACTTTCCCGCACCGTTTTCCCCGACAATGGCTATGTGCTGTCCCTTCCGGATGCTCAGGGAAATGCCCTTCAGCACCCGAGCTGACCCACCAGTGTAGGTGTAGGAAATATTCTCCAACGTCACCTCAGCCGGGGCTTTGGCCAGCACCTCTCCACCGCCGACGGCCGTGGGGTATTTCATGAATTCCTCGTAGTCCTTGAGGTTCGCGAGGTCCTCATCGATTGAACTGAGTGAGGTGACCAGCGAATTGGCGGTCGTAAGGGCGCGGCTGACAATCTGCTGGATGTAGAGGAACTGTCCCACCGGCTGTGCCCGGGCAATGATTTGACCTACCACCCAGATCAGGGCCACCACTTCGGCGCCGTATTGAAGTGCATCGGCAGCCAGTTGTTTGGGAATGTACCGCTTCTGGAACTCCAGTCGGCGGAGTTCGTCGGCATCGCGGAGGCGGGACCGCAGGTCCATCAGGTAGCCCACGATGCCGTAGAGCCTCATCTCGGCAATATGTTGCGGTCGAATCAGGTTCGTTTCTATTAGCCGACGCTGCCGGCGTGAATCCACCTGGGTATTCCAGTGGGCCATTTGTTCGCGGGATAGCTTGAACTGTAGGTAGACGCTCGGGATGATCGCGATCAGTACGATCAGTGCGACCCACCAGCTGACCAGCAGGAGCGCGCCGATGGCCAGGACCACCGAGGCTAGCTGGGTGAAGATCGCAGCGATCCGGTCGAGAACGCGCGCATAGGAATCCGAGAACCGTTTGGCCCGGTCGTACAGGTCAACGGTGTCCTTGTCGTCGTACCGCCAGAACTCGAGCGCGAGAAACCGTTCGTACATCAGGTCCCCCACCACCGCTCCCACCCTGAAGCTCATGACCTGCTGGATATACCGGTCCACGCTGGTGAAGGCGCCCCAAAACAATCCCAGGCCGGCGGTGATCAGCACATAGAGCACCGCCTGCTGGCCGGCGTCGGGATTCCCGGCGTAGGCCTCGGCAAGCGCGGTCGTGGTCAGCGCGGCGAAATAGGTGGTCACCAGCGGGAGGACAGCAGCGATCAGCGACCCCACGACCTTCATGACGACGGCGCCCGGTGACGCTCTGAAGCTCACTCTCAGGACCTGCCCGACGGCGCGCGCGTAGGGTCTCAGGGAAAGCCTCGGTCGAGGGACCCGGGGTGGGCGGAGCTCATCATCTGTCATGGATCCTCACCGTTCTGCCGGGACCCATGCACGCTGCTGACCCGCGCCCGGCGCGTTACTTGCTGCCGTAGTTCGGAGCCTCGACGGTCATCTGGATGTCGTGGGGGTGCGACTCCTTCAAGCCGGCGGAGGTGATACGGACAAACTTGCCCTTTGCCTTCAACTCTCCGATGGTGCGGGCACCCGTGTAGAACATGGTCTGACGCAGTCCCCCGACCAGTTGGTAGGCGACGGACTCGAGCGGTCCGCGGTAGGCGACGCGGCCTTCGACGCCTTCGGGGATCAGCTTGTCATCCCCTGTGACGTCGGCCTGGAAGTAGCGGTCCTTCGAGTAGGACGTATTCTTTCCGCGGGTCTGCATGGCGCCGAGGGAACCCATGCCACGGTAGGTCTTGTACTGCTTGCCGTTCACGAAGATCAGTTCGCCAGGGGCTTCGGCCGAGCCGGCCAGCAGCGAGCCGAGCATGACGGTGTCGGCACCGGCGACCAGCGCCTTGCCGATGTCGCCCGAGTACTGGAGTCCGCCGTCGGCGATCACGGGCACCCCTGCCGGGATGGCAGCCTTGGCTGATTCATAGATGGCGGTCACCTGGGGTACGCCAACGCCCGCCACCACTCGAGTGGTGCAGATGGATCCGGGGCCTACCCCGACCTTGATACCGTCGGCGCCGGCGTCGATCAGCGCCTGGGCGCCGTCCCGTGTTGCTGCCTGGCCACCGATGATGTCGACGTGAGCCACTGATCGTTCGGCTTTGAGCCGGGCAATCATCTCGAGAACACCGGCACTGTGCCCGTTGGCAGTGTCAACGAACAGGGCGTCAACTCCGGCGTCCACGAGGGCCATGGCGCGATCCCAGCCATCACCGAAGAAGCCGATAGCGGCGCCGACGCGCAGCCGGCCTTCGTCGTCCTTCGTGGAGAGCGGATACTGCTCGGCTTTTGTAAAGTCCTTAACAGTAATCAGTCCTCGAAGAATGCCTTCTCCGTCGACGAGCGGAAGCTTTTCAATTTTGTTCTTGGCCAGCAGCCCGATCGCGTCCTCACCACTGATTCCGACCTGCCCGGTCACCAGCGGCATGGGAGTCATGACCGCGCGCACCAGGCGGTGTGGCCACTCATGTTCGGAAACGAACCGGGTATCACGATTGGTGACGATGCCGAGCAGATGCCCGGCGTCGTCGACGACGGGAAGACCCGACACCCGATAGTGGCCGCATAGTTCGTCCAGCTCAGCAAGGGTGGCATCTGGACCGATGGTGACCGGATGAGCGATCATGCCGGACTCGCTGCGCTTGACCCGGTCCACCTGCTCCGCCTGATCCTGGATCGACAGGTTCCGGTGGATCACGCCGAGGCCGCCCTGGCGGGCCATTGCCACGGCCATGCGTGCCTCGGTGACGGTGTCCATTGCCGAGGACAACAGCGGGGTCTGAACGGTGATGCGCTTGGAAACGCGCGAACTGGTGTCAGCCTCGGACGGGATCACATCGGTGAGGCCGGGCAGGAGCAGGACGTCGTCGTACGTCAGGCCAACGAATCCGAATGGGTCATGGGTTTCGTTGCGCTGGGACGGCTGGGTCACTGCGTCGCCTCTTTCTCAGATGGTCTGTGGGTAGAAGCTGGCCGAGGGATATTCGAATTGCCAGACTCTCATCCTAAAACGATTGCCGGGTGCACCCTATTCCGGGAGCGTGTGATTCGACACAGCCCGGATCGATCAGGAATGGAGCAGAGCATCAATCTGGTGGGTTATCACCCGGTAGTAGGAGCTGGAGTAGATAGGGAGAACTGCCCACCAGATGGCAGCACCCCCGGTCCGAGGACCGGGGGTGCTGTCATGTCTGTCTAGCCCTTGAGGGAACTAGTGGCTGTGACCTTCTTCGTCGTCGCTCTCTGGCTTCTCGACCACAAGTGTTTCGGTGGTGAGAATCAGGGCCGCGATCGAGGCCGCGTTCCGGAGTGCTGAACGGGTGACCTTGACGGGGTCGATGATGCCGGCGTCGATGAGGTTCTCGTAGTCACCGGTGACAGCATTGAAGCCGTGTCCGGGCTCGAGTTCCTCGACGCGGTGCACCACAACGTAGCCTTCGTGGCCAGCGTTCTCAGCGATCCAGCGCAGTGGCTGGGCCAAGGCGCGTCGCACCAGGTTGATCGCGGTTGCGGCGTCGCCTTCGAGGGCGAGTACCGAAGCGTCAGTGTCCAGCGCCTTCGAGGCGTGGATCAGTGCGGCGCCGCCGCCGGCAACAATGCCCTCATCGAGAGCTGCACGTGTCGCTGACACGGCGTCCTCAATGCGGTGCTTCTTTTCCTTGAGCTCGACCTCGGTGGCTGCGCCAACCTTGATGACTCCGATGCCGCCGGCCAGTTTGGCCAGGCGTTCCTGAAGCTTCTCGCGGTCCCAATCAGAATCGGTGCGCTCAACCTCGGCACGGATCTGGGCTACGCGGTCCGCAACATCGGACTCGCTGCCGATGCCGTCAACGATCGTGGTGGTGTCTTTGGTAACGGTGATCCGGCGAGCGGAACCCAGCACCTCAAGGCCTACCTGGTCCAGCTTGAGGCCGAGGTCCGGTGAAACAACCTGCGCACCGGTCAGCGTGGCGATGTCCTGCAGCATTGCCTTGCGGCGGTCGCCGAAGCCTGGCGCCTTGACGGCAACCACGTTCAGGGTGCCGCGGATCTTGTTGACTACCAGGGTGGACAACGCTTCGCCGTCAATATCCTCAGCAATGATGAAGAGGGGCTTGCCGGCCTGCAGCGCCTTCTCCAGCAGCGGCAGGAATTCCTGCAGTGAGGAGATTTTGCCGGAGTTGATCAGGATCAGTGCGTCTTCGAGCACTGCTTCCTGGCGTTCGGCGTCGGTGATGAAGTAAGGGCTGAGGAAGCCCTTGTCGAACTGCATGCCCTCGGTGAGCACGAGTTCGGTCTGGGTGCTGGAGGACTCCTCGATGGTGATAACGCCATCCTTGCCGACCTTCTCGAAGGCTTCAGCGATGAGCTCGCCGACCTCTGAGCTCTGGGCGGAGATGGAGGCGACGCTGGCGGTCTGCTGACCGACAACTTCGCGGGCATTCTCGAGCAGGCGGGCAGCAACGGCCTCGATGGAGACCTCAATGCCACGCTTCAGCTGCGATGGGGCAGCGCCGGCTGCGACATTCCGCAGGCCTTCGGTGACCAGTGCCTGTGCCAGCACCGTCGCGGTGGTGGTGCCGTCACCGGCGATGTCGTTGGTCTTGGTGGCCACTTCCTTGGCGAACTGAGCACCAAGGTTCTCGAACGGATCGTCCAGTTCGATTTCGCGGGCGATGGTCACGCCGTCGTTGGTGATGGTGGGGGCGCCCCACTTCTTGTCCAGCACGACGTTGCGGCCGCGGGGGCCGAGCGTCACCTTGACGGTGTCAGCCAACTTGTTGACTCCCGCTTCCAGTGCGCGGCGTGCAGCGTCGTCAAACTTCAACTGCTTTGCCATGATGTGTTCCTCTTCCATTGTGCAAATACTGCTTGTGAAAAACCTGGTGGTTCTTGGTACGTCTTCACGCACCGACGAGAGAACCCCGGCCTGTGTGGCCGGGGTTCTCTCGAGTGAACACTACTTAACGACGATCGCCAGAACGTCGCGGGCTGAGAGTACGAGGTACTCCGCGCCGGCGTGCTTGACTTCGGTTCCGCCGTACTTCGAGTAGATGACAATGTCGCCTTCGGCTACATCTACAGGCACGCGGTTTCCGTTATCGTCAACGCGGCCTGGGCCTACTGCAACAACTTCGCCCTCCTGGGGCTTTTCCTTGGCAGTATCCGGGATTACCAGACCCGAGGCAGTGGTCTGCTCGGCTTCCAGTGGGCGGACAACAATACGATCCTCAAGAGGCTTAATAGAGACCGGCACGCGGACCTCTCCTTCGCTTGGGTGACAAATGGAATTAAGGCCTTCGGATGGCGCTGACCGTCGTCGCGGTGCCGGCTCACGCTTCCCTGAAGGAGTTAGCACCCTCATGGTGAGAGTGCCAAGTCTGACTTTATGCATTGGTTAGCACTCGGTCAAGGCGAGTGCCAGATTGCGCTGCCAGCGCAGCACGGTTTCCGACCGGTTTATCCCAGGAATTCGTTTCCAGGGGTTCAGCGGCCAGGCCAGCGACTACTGCAGCGAAGGCCGCCACGTGGACCCACTGGTTGAGCCCCCCGCCGCAGCAGCAAGCCCCCGACCACCAGCGAGTCCGGGCTGCCACTGAGCAACTGTGCTGCATCCGTGCGCCGACCGCGCTTCGACGCCGTTAGACTCCGCCCAGTAGACTGGGGAACTGGCCAGCAATGGCATTCCCACCACTTTCGAAAGCAGTTTCGTGACCCAGCAGGTACAGGCCTCCACCCAGCGCCACACTGGCATCGCCCAGGAGGCGTCCCGCCGTCGTACATTCGCCGTCATTTCTCACCCCGATGCCGGCAAATCGACCCTGACCGAAGCCTTGGCCCTTCACGCCCGCGTGATCGGCACGGCCGGTGCCACCAACGGCAAGGAGAACCGCCGGGAGACCGTATCCGACTGGATGCAGATGGAGAAGGACCGCGGCATTTCCATCAGCTCCACGGCGCTGCAGTTCTCCTACCGGGACACGGTCATCAACCTGCTGGACACCCCCGGCCACTCGGACTTCTCCGAGGACACGTACCGGGTGCTGGCCGCAGTGGACTGCGCGGTCATGCTGATCGACGCAGCAAAGGGCCTTGAGACCCAGACCATGAAGCTGTTCGAGGTCTGTCGGCAACGCAACATTCCCATCATCACGGTGATCAACAAATGGGACCGACCCGGGCTGGATGCTTTGGCACTCATGGACGAAATCACCGAGCGCACCGGGCTGATTCCGATGCCGCTGACCTGGGCCGTGGGTTTCGCCGGCGACTTCCGCGGCGTGTGGGACCTCAAGCGTGACGAGTTTGTTCGTTTCACCCGCAAGAACGCCGGTGCTTCCCTTGCCGTCGAAGAGCACCTGAGCCCAGCCGAAGCCTTGGCACAGGAGGGCGACGCCTGGACGGACGCCCTCGACGAAGCGTCGCTGGTCATCGAGTCGAACCAGCCGTTCGATCTGGAAAGCTTCCACGCCGGTACGGGCACCCCGGTGTTGTTCTCGTCAGCGGTTCTGAACTTTGGCGTCCAGCACATCCTGGACGCCCTGGTCGACCTGGCACCAGCCGCCGGTCCCCGCAAGGACGTCGACGGCAACCCCCGTCCGGTCGATGCCCCTTTCTCGGGATTTGTCTTCAAGGTCCAGGCCGGCATGAACCGCGCGCACCGCGACCACGTCGCATTCATCAGGGTCTGCTCCGGCGTGTTTGAACGCGGCATGGTGGTCACCCACGCCAACTCCGGCAAGACCTTCGCCACCAAGTACGCCCAGCAGCTCTTCGGCCGTGAACGGGAGGTGATTGACGAGGCCTGGCCGGGCGACGTCGTCGGGCTCGTCAATGCATCGGCGCTGCGGATGGGCGACAGCCTCTACATCGAGGAGCCGGTGGAGTTTCCGCCGATTCCCCTGTTCAGCCCCGAGCACTTCCGGGTGGCCAGATCCAAGGATGCCGGCCGCTTCAAGCAGTTCCGGCGCGGGATTGAACAGCTGGGCCATGAGGGAATCATTCAGGTGCTGCGCTCGGATCTTCGTGGCGATCAGGCACCGGTGCTGGCCGCCGTCGGGCCGATGCAGTTCGAGGTGGTGGCCGACCGGATGGAGCACGATTTCGGCGCACCGATGCGAATGGAGCCGCTCCCCTATTCGCTGGCCCGGCTCACCACCCACGACGCGCAGGCAGCCCTCAGCGCCATCCGTGGCACAGAGGTGCTGGTCCGGTCCGACGGCGAGTATCTGGCCCTGTTCAACGACATCTGGGCGCTGCGTCGGGTCGAGAAGAATTCCCCCGAGATATCGCTGAGCACCATCGGCACCGATGCCGGGGACGCCCGAGGCTACTGAGATGGCCTCCGACGCCGCGACTGACCTGATCGCGCCGCTCCTGACCCCTGCGGGCTGGGAACTGTTGAACTCCCTGGCTCCGTACAACGAAGCCGACACGATGCGCCTGAGCACCTCGCTGCGCCGGGCAGGGCACGACCCGGTGGTCATCTCGGCCGCTCTGACCCAGTCCCGGTTGCGCTCCAAGGCGGAAACGAAGTTTGGGCCGTTCGCAGCCCGCATGCTGTTCACCGCCGCCGGTCTGGAACAGGCCACCCGCCTCGGTGTGGCTGCCCATCATGCTGAACGCTTTGTCACGGCTGGCCTCGAACGGGTCGCCGACCTGGGCTGCGGGATTGGTGCTGACGCGATCGCCCTGGCCAGCCTGGACCGCCAGGTCACTGCCGTGGAGATCGACGAGACGACCGCCGCCGCCGCAACCATGAACTTGATGCCCTGGCCCAATGCGACTGTGGTGGGTGGCGATGCGGAGTCGTTCGACCTTACCGGGTACGACGGCGTCTGGCTGGACCCCGCCCGCCGCACCACCAGCACCTCGGGCACCACCCGGATCTTTGACCCGGAGGCATTTTCCCCTCCCCTGTCCTTCGTCGAGCGCCTCGCCGACGAAGGGACCCCAGTCGGGGTGAAGCTAGGCCCGGGCATCCCCCACGAGGCGGTGCCCGCCGGGTGCGAGGCGCAGTGGGTGTCCGTCGATGGGGATGTCACTGAGGTGTCACTCTGGTTCAACTCCCTGAAGCGCCCCGACGTGCGCCGTTCCGCGCTGGTGATTAGCTCCCACGGTGCCGCGGAGCTCACCAGTGCAGCCGATTTCGACGACGGAACCCGCCCGCCGATCGGCGCCCCCGAAGGGTACCTGTACGAGCCGGACGGCGCGGTGATCCGCGCCGGGCTGGTGGCGGACGTCGCACGTCAACTGGATGGCCACCTGCTGGATCCGCGGATCGCGTACATCTGCGCCCCGAACCTGCAGGAAACTCCGTTCGCCCGCGCCTACAAGGTGTTGAGCGTGATGCCGTATAACGTCAAGGCCCTCCGGACGTGGGTCCGCGAGAACGGCATCGGCGTGCTGGACATCAAGAAACGCGGCACCTCGGTGACCCCCGAAGAACTTCGCAAGCAGCTCCTCGCCGGGTCGGGGAAGGCGCGTAAATCCGCCGGGAAGAAGAAGGCCACCCTGGTCCTCACCCGGATCGGTGAGGATCGGGTGGCGATCGTCGTCGAGCCCGTCACCGCCTGACGGCGTCAGCTGCTCCCGCGGTGGCCAGAAGCTCCGCGGTGGTCAGAAGCCGTCGTCGTCGCCGGAAAGTGTCGGTGGCGGGTGGAAGAGTCTGCTCATGGAAGCAAAAACCCCACGAATAGATGTCATCCTGCGTTCGTTCCTGGCGGACGAAAGTGCGGGCCGAAGTCATGTCGTCGGCGCGCGGTACTACCGGGTGATGGCCCACCTGTGCCATTACCTTGAGTCAGTGGACGCTACGGTGCTGCTAGGGCCGGAATCCGGAATCATTCTCGCTGCCGAACGTGAGTTTCAACCGAACGGTGCCTTCCTGCGGCTGTTCGACGCCCACGATCTGATCTACTGCCTGCCGGGTTTTCTCGACAGCCGGTGGCTGATGACCAATCCCAGCGATGCGCGCACTCAGGTCAGTCTGACGGACCGGCTGCTGCGCTGGGTGCGGCGGCGCTATCGGGAAGACATATATTACTGCGCTGGCGGGATCCGCCAGTGTACCGAGGCAATCAGACAGGCCCGACGACGGCTGCGGGGGTAACGCCCGGCTGCCTAGGCCGATCCCCGCCACATCACTGACGTCTCCAGCACTTCCGCTGGGATCGGCAACCCTCTGATCTGGGCCAGCACGAGTTCCGCCGCCCGTTTACCCAGCAGATCCGCCGGCTGCCTGACCGTTGACAGCTGTGGCCGGCACCGCAGCGCCCAGCTACTGTCGTCGAACCCGACAATCCCCACGTCCTCCGGGACCTGACGGCCACTTTCCTGCAGGGCCGTCATCGCCCCGGCGGCCACAGCATCGGATGCCGCGAAGACGCCGTCGAGGTCGGGGCGACGCCTGAGCAACTCCTGCATCCCCTCCAGCCCAAACCCATACGTGTACAACGGGTACTCCACCACCAGCCCTGGATCAAACAAATCCCCCATCGCCGCCTTGAACCCGGCCAGCCGGTCCTGGCCGGAGTCACGGTCAAGCGCGCACGCGATCATGGCCACCCGGGTACGTCCAGTGCCCAACAGTCGGGCGGTGATGGCTTCGGCCGCCGCTGCGTTATCGATAGCAACATACGGAATATCCGGGATCCCCGGTGGGTGGCCGACGAAGGCCGCAGGCACACCGAGATTCTTGACCGCCAAGGCAATCGGGTCGGACGCCCGCGCGGACACGATCACCGCGCCGTCCACCAAGCCACCCTGAAGATAGTCGGCAACCCTGCGGCTATCGCGTTCGGAGTCGATGATGAGCGACACCAGCTGGTAGTCGGCGGCTGACAATACCGCGTTGGCGCCCAGCAGAATCGACCCGATGTTGGGGTCTTCAAACAACAGCGAGTGAGGTTCGTGAATGATCAGTCCGATGGCCCCGGACTCCTGCCGGACCAGATTCCTGGCCACCGAGTTACGCACATATCCGACCCGCAGGATCGCTTCTTCCACGGCCAGTTTCGCATCCTCGGACACATAGCGTTCCCCGTTGACAACCCGCGACACCGTCCCACGGGACAGCCCGGCAGCCGACGCAACATCATTGATGGTTGCCCTGCGGATGCGCGTGCGCGTTGACTCCATACCTGTACCTTAGCCGAGCCGCTGCCTGCGGCCGTGGCCTGCCCCAGGCTCGCATCGCACCCGCGGCCAAATAATTTCGTTGACAAGCAAATGTGACGTGCCTTACTCTGGGAACGTTCACAGAAGACCTCGAAGGCGAGTTCATTAGCCCGATTCTGGGAGCGTTCACAGAACGCATCCGCTTCACCGGCCGCCCTCGAGCTGAACGTCCACTATCGACGAGGAGCCGGGTTGAATTCGAGCACCACCACTGTCACAGATCTCTCCGGCAACGGAGACCTGGTCTACGGCTGCGACTACAACCCTGAGCAATGGGATCCCGCCGTGTGGCCCGAGGACATCCGGTTGATGAAGGAGGCGGGTGTCAACCTCGCCGCCATCAACATCTTCGGCTGGGCTGAGCTGGAACCCGCCGACGGCGTCGTGACGTTTGACCGGCTGGACGAGGTCATTGCGCTGTTGCATGCCAACGGTATTTCGGTGAACCTCGGGACCGGCACCTCCTCCCCTCCCCCCTGGCTGACCGCCCTGCACCCGGAAATCCTTCCGCAAATGGCCGACGGCACCCGGCGGTGGCCCGGCGGACGCCAGGCGTGGTGCCCCAGCTCCCCGATATTCCGCGAGCGCGCACTCCGGCTGGTGGAGCGGGTGGCGCAACGGTACGGCAACCACCCCGCGGTCACCGTATGGCACGTCTCCAATGAACTGGGCTGCCACAACGCGCTGTGTTACTGCGACGTCTCAGCCGCCGCGTTCCGCACCTGGCTGCACCACCGCTACACCACCGTTGACGAGCTCAACCGGGCCTGGGGCACCTCCTTCTGGAGCCAACGCTACTCGGACTGGGCACAGATCCTCCCCCCGCGGGCCACCATTTCGGCTTTGAACCCCACCCAGGAACTCGATTTCCAACGCTTCAGTTCCGACGCACTGCTTGACTACTACCAGGCTGAAGCCGCAGTGATCCGGAACCACAGTTCCATCCCCATCACCACCAACTTCATGGTTGCCGCCCACATCCGCAACCAGGATTACTGGACCTGGGCCCCTGAGATGGACGTCATCGCCAACGACCATTACCTCGACCACCGGCTCGACGCGCCCCTGGTTGAGCTGGCGTTCGCCGCCGACACCACCCGCGGACTCGCCCAGGGCAAGCCGTGGCTGCTGATGGAACATTCCACCGGCGCCGTGAACTGGCAACCCCGCAACATTGCCAAGGGGCCCGGCGAAATGGTCCGCAACTCACTCAGCCACCTGGCACGTGGCGCCGATGGCCTCTGCTTCTTCCAGTGGCGCGCGTCTCTGCAGGGCAGCGAGAAATTCCACTCCGCCATGCTCCCCCACGCCGGCACCGATTCGCAGACCTGGCGCGACGTCGTCGGCCTCGGCGCAGCCCTCCGAAAGCTGCGCGAGCTGGGCGGAACCACGGTGCACGCCGAGGTGGCGCTCGTCTTCAGCTGGGAGGCATGGTGGGCCCACGACCAGGAGTCGCACCCGTCGGGTGACGTCAGCTACATCGGCCAGGTCCACGCTGCCTACACTGCACTGTGGGAAGCCGGACTCACTGTCGACGTCGTCGCCCCCGGCGCTCCGCTCTCCCGCTACAAGCTGGTGGTGGTCCCGAACCTGTATCTGATCCGGGACGAGCATGCCGCGGTCATCAGGGATTTCGTCGACGACGGCGGGTCCGCCTTCATCAGCTTCTTCAGCGGAATCGTTGACGAGAACGAAAGAGTGCGCCCCGGCGGGTACCCCGGAGCTTTCAGGGACCTGCTGGGTATCCGCACGGAGGAGTTCTTCCCTCTCGATCCGGCGCATCCGCTCACCCTCGACAACGGGTCCCCCGCCTCTCTCTGGTCCGAAGCGCTCCACCTCACGAGAGCCGAAGCCATCCTGAGTTATGCCACCGGCACCCACGTGGGCACCCCAGCAGTGACCCGCAACCACTATGGGGCCGGTGAGGCCTGGTATGCCGCGACGGTACTGGACCGTGGCGTCTTGAAGGACCTGCTGCTGCGTGCCGCGGTGACCGCCGGCGTGACACTGCCCGAGGTGCAGTCAGGGCTCGAGTCGATCACGCGGCGCGGCAACGGCCATGAGTACGTTTTCCTGATCAACCACACCACCGAGGACCGCAAACACCGGGTCAGCGGCATGGAACTGTTGACTGACGAGGCCGTGTCCGGCGTCGTCGTCGTTCCCGCCGGCGCAGTGCGCGTGGTTCGTACCACCCCAGAAATCCCCGACGCCCACGGCCTGGCTCAGGGCCGAAAGGATGCAGGCCATGACAGTCACTAACCCTCCGGTCGGGGCGCCAAAGGCCCCTCCGGTCGTGAGGAAAAACCGTTCGTCGGGAGCGCAGCGCCGCGCCGTCGCCCTGTTCATCGCGCCGTTCGGGCTCCTGTTCCTCGCCTTCTACGCAATTCCGATCGTCTACGCGATTGTGCAGTCGCTGCTCACCGTCGAGCGCGAAGGGACATTCGGCGCACCCCGCCAGGTCTTCGGCGGCTTTGTGCAGTACGAGCAGGTCTTCCAGGACGGCGCGTTCTGGGCTTCGGTGGGCCGGGTGATGGTGTTCGGCGCTGTACAGGTGCCCATCATGCTGGGGCTGGCGCTCCTGTTCGCCCTGCTGCTGGATTCACCGCTGCTGAAGGGGAAAAAGTTCTTCCGCCTGGCGTTCTTCGCCCCCTACGCCGTCCCGGGAGTAATCGCCGCCATCATGTGGGGGTTCCTCTACTCGCCGTCGCTCTCACCGTTCGGCGCGGTGACATCGAACGTCGACTTCCTGTCGGCGAACCTCGTGCTCTGGGCCATAGCCAACATCGTGACCTGGGTGTATGTCGGGTACAACATGCTCATCATCTATGCGTCGCTGCTGGCGATCCCCACCGAAATCTACGAGGCCGCGAGGCTCGACGGGGCGAGCAACATCCAGATCGCGTGGCGCATCAAGATCCCCCTGGTGATCCCGGCGATCATCCTGACGGCGGTCTTTTCGATCATCGGCACCCTGCAGCTGCTCGCCGAACCGCAGACCCTGCGTAGCTTCAGCTCGGCGATCAACAGCACGTTCACGCCCAACCTCGCGGTCTACACCACCGCGTCGGTTCCAAACTACAATCTGGCCGCGGCGTTCTCGGTGGTCCTCGCACTCGCCACGTTCATCCTCTCCTTCGTCTTCCTGAAGTCGACCCAGCGGAAGGTTACCCAGTGACCGCAGCCCCAGCCACGGCCTCCAAACGCCCACGCGGTGGAGGACCCAGACCGCCCCGGGAAGACACCGCGCGTGGACCCCGCCAGAGCATCATGTCGCGCAGCGCCGCGATGCTCATCATGGGTGTTTTCACGCTCTACTTTCTGACCCCCATCTGGTGGCTCCTCACCACCTCAACGAAAACCGGTGGCGAAATCACGTCGACGGCGCCGCTGTGGTTCACGGCGAATTCGTTCGGAACCTTCTTCAACAACCTGGGACGGCTATTCACCTACAACGACGGACTGTTCGGCCGGTGGCTCCTGAACTCGGCCATCTACGCGGGGATCGGGGCCCTGCTCGGCACCGTCATTGCCGCGATGTGCGGGTACGCGCTCGCTAAATACGAGTTCAAGGGACGCGAGGCGATCTTCAACATCGTGCTCAGCGGTGTCCTTGTTCCCGCGACAGCGCTGGCTTTGCCGCTCTTCCTGATCTTCAGCCAGGCCAATCTGACAAACACCATGTGGGCGGTGTTCCTGCCGAGCCTGGTCAGCCCGTTTGGCGTCTACCTGGCCCGGATCTACGCGGCGGCCAGCGTCCCCGGGGAGTTGCTCGAGGCAGCGCGACTGGACGGATCGGGGGAGGTCCGGACCTTCTTCACGGTCTCCACCCGCCTGATGGCTCCCGCGCTGGTCACGATTTTCCTCTTCCAGTTCGTGGCGATCTGGAACAACTTCTTCCTTCCTCTCATCATGCTCCGCGATCAGGTACTCTTCCCGGTCACCCTGGGCCTCTACGCGTGGAACAGCCAGATCAGCCAGATCCCCGAACTGCGGTCCCTGGTGCTTGTCGGAGCTCTCGTCTCGATTGTCCCGCTGATCATCGCGTTCCTCGCACTACAACGCTTCTGGAGCAGCGGGCTCGGCGCCGGCGGCGTCAAATAGCACACAGATTTTCACAATCAGCACCACCTGGTGCAGGGACATCCGCTCCTGCACTGAACTACCACCGATAGGAAAAACAATGCGCGCGCATTACGGAAAAGTCACCGCGGCCTTTGCCATCTCTGCGCTGGCTCTCACCGGTTGTTCAGCCGGCGGGGACAGCTCGGGCGGAGGGGCCGAAGCGGCACCCTGCGAGGCCTCCGAGGGGCCAGTCGAGCTGAACTTCACCACCTGGGTTCCAGGGATGGACCAGGTAGTTGAACTGTGGAACGAGGAGAACCCGGACATCCAGGTCACCGTGCAGACCGGACCCAACGGCAACTCCGGTACCTACCAGAACTTCTTCAATCAGATTCAGGCTGGCAACGCACCCGACCTCGGCCAGATCGAGTACGACGCACTGCCGAACTTCCGTGTCCAGGACGGGCTGGAAAACATCGCCGAGTGCGCTGGCGTCACGGAGGCCGCCGACCAGTTCGTCGATTGGACGTGGGGACAGACGACCTTCGGCGAGGAGGGCTCGGTCTACGCCATCCCGCAGGACAGCGGCCCCATGGCCATGTACTACCGCGCCGATCTCTTCGAGGAGGCCGGCATCGAGGTTCCCACCACCTGGGAGGAATATGCCGTTGCCGCCGAGCAGATCAAGGCGGAGGGCGCCTACATCACCAACTTCCCCAAGACTGACGTCAACTGGTTCGCCGGCATGGTCTGGCAGAACGGCGGCCAGTGGTTCGCCAACGACGGCGAGAGCTGGGACGTTAATCTGACCGGGCCCGAGTCCGAGGAAGTCGCGACCTACTGGCAGGACCTGCTGTCGGAGGACCTCGTGTCCACCCTCCCGTCCTTCTCGGACGAGTGGAACGCATCGTTCAACGAGGGCCAGCAGTGGACCTGGGTTTCGGCCGTGTGGGGTGCAACCACCCTGTCCGACGGCGCACCCGACACAGCAGGCAAGTGGGCCGTTGCCCCCATGCCGCAGTGGGAAGCAGGCGGAGAAACCGCCGGCAACTGGGGTGGCTCCTCCACCGCTGTGCTGAAGGGCTCAGAGCACCCGGCCGAGGCAGCGCAGTTCGCCTTGTGGCTCAACACCGACCCTGAAGCCCTGGCCCTGGCCAACGAACTCGGCGGGCTGTACCCAGCAGCAAAGTCTGCGACCGAGCTTGAGGCCTTCGCTGGCGGCGTCGAATTCTACGACGGACAGCAGATCTATGATGTCTTCGCCGAAGCCTCAGCGAACGTTGACCCCAACTTCACCTGGGGCCCGACCATGACCCAGACCTACACTGACGTCTCCGACGGTTTCGGTGCAGCGATTGGCGGCTCCGGCACACTGCTGGATGCGCTCAGTGAAGGCCAGCAGCAGACCGTCGATGCACTGAAAGCGCAGTCCATCCCGGTCCAGGAATAGCAGTAGCCTCCCTACCCGGCCGTTAGCGCGGCGGCGTTGTGACGGACCCGGATTTGCATGAGTAGTTGATGCCGATCCGGGTCCGCTGTTCATCCACCGCAATGCACCCGTCCGGGTCAGTAACCCGCTGCGCCCGGTCACACACACCGCTGCCAGCTCGTCCTCCCGACCGGGTCGCCGGTTAGCCAGTTAGCCGAATAACAGCCGGTTAGCAGCCGGTTCCGGCGTCGTACCCGGCAGCGTCGACCGGAAGTTGTCCCGGCGCTGGAGCGGCCCCCGTCAGGACAGCCAGCACGGCGGCGAACGCGCCCGGCGTGTTTCCGTACGCAGCAATCTCCACGGGAGCGTCAACCGCTTCCAGCCACCAGGGGGCATCCAGCGCGACGGCGACGTCGGCCGGCGCTGCACCGGTCCCGCCAGCACCGACCAATGAAACTGTGGTGCCGCCGGGGCCCACGGTAACCCCCGCCGCCTCAGCAGCCTCGGTAAACCGTTGGGCGTCGGCCTCAGTACCACCGACGACCGAAGCCGTACCGTTCAAGAGGTCCCCGCCGCACTGGCCGGTGAGCACGGTGATTGCAGCTGCCGACGCCACACCGCTCGCCTCCGCCTGCTCCCCTGGTTCGGCCGGGTCGGCTTCAGCCGCCAACTCCGCCTGCCACAGCATCAGCGAGACCACACGGGTCGCGGCCTCGGCCAGCCGTTCGTCGGGGAGGCTGCCGTCGTCGATGGCGGCAACAATTGCCGCGTGTGCGGCGTACGAGTCGGTGGGCATCAGGAGCAGGTCCGCGCCGGCGGCTAGCGCACGGGGAGCCGACTGCCCGCCCGGGTATAACTCTTCAACGGCTGCCATGTTCAGAGCGTCGGTGACTATCACTCCGTCGAAGCCCAGGCCGCGCAGCGCTGCATAGTTCGGCGCCGAGACCGACGACGGCACGCCCGGGTCCACGGCGTCAACGGCGATATGGCCCATCATCATCACCGGTGCTCCCGAGTCCGCCGCGGCTTTGAACGGCACCCAGTCGCGGGTCTCAAGCTCCTCAAGGGAGGCGGTCTGCACCGGCAACTCAAGATGTGAATCGGCGGGTACCGACCCGTGCCCGGGGAAGTGCTTCACACTGGGCAGCACAGCCGACTCCAGTATTCCGGTGACGGCCGCCGAGCCAAGGTCGCCGACCAGGGCCGGGTCATCCGAGTAGGCGCGGGCACCGATGGTGGGGTCACTGGCCCCGGTGGTGACATCGACCGACGGGGCGTGGTTCATGGTGAACCCAAGACCCGCGAGTTCGGAGTTCATGGCTGTCATTGAGGTTGCCACCAGCGCCGGATCCCCGGCGGCACCGTAGGTCATAGGAGTTGGCCAGCCGGTCAAGGGTGCGCCGAGGCGGGCAACCTGCCCGCCTTCCTGATCCACGGAGATGACGGCGGGCCAGGTCCGGCCGTCATCAGCGACGGCTTCGGCCAGGCCGGACGTGACTGCTGCCATCGCATCCGCATCGACTGTCCCGTCACCGGCCAGTGGAACGTTGTCTCCCATAATGATGCTGCCCGCGAGGTGCAGGTCACGGATGGCCTGTTGCTGTCCGGCCGGATCGGTGCCCGTGTAGAAGCCCACCATCACCTGCCCCGCCCGCTCCTCGGTGCTCATCGCAGCGACGGCGGCAACGGCGTCGTCGTAATTCGCGGTACTCGGGCCCCACGGCAACACGGGGTTGCTGGGTGCCGTCGGTTTCGGAGACGACGACGTGGGCGGACTCTCGGGGGAGGGCGACCCGGCGCCGTTGCCCGCGGGGGTGCACCCGGCCACGAGCAGGAGCGTGAGAACCGCTAATCCTGTCTGGCCTAAGCCCCGACGACGTGGCAGAATCCCAGTGTTCGCCCGGCGGGCTGCGCGTTTCACTGTATCGATGCTACTCCTGCTCTAATATTGGGACAGTTCTCTTCCGCGGATGACGCGATACCGAGGCAGAATTTTCCAGCAGTCCGGTACCGGTCAGGAGCCAGCTACATGAACATCGAATTTGCGCAATCAGCCCAGTCAACGCTCGGCGTGGAGTGGGAACTCGCCCTGGTGGACCGCTACAACGGCGATCTGGTCTCGGTTGCAAATCAGGTCCTGCGGGGAGTCGCGGCCAACCATCCCGAGTTGCAGGAGGATGAGGAGCACCCCCATATCAAGCAGGAGTTGCTGCTGAACACGGTGGAGCTGGTGACCGGCATCTGCCACACGGTGGCCGAGGCGAAAGCTGATCTTTCCCGCTCCCTGGCAGCGGTCCGCGAGGTCACCGACCCGATGGGCGTTGAGCTGTTCTCCGCCGGCTCGCACCCTTTCAGCGTGCCACGGTCCCAGCCGGTGACCGATAAGGAGCGCTACTTCAAACTGATCGATCGCACCCAGTGGTGGGGCCAGCAGATGGTCATCTACGGTGTCCACGTGCATGTGGGGCTGGACCGCCGGGACAAGGCGATGCCGATCCTGGACGGCCTGGTGAACTATGTGCCGCATTTCCAGGCGCTGTCGGCGTCGTCGCCGTTCTGGGGTGGCGATGATACGGGGTACGCGTCGCAGCGTGCCCTGATGTTCCAACAGCTACCCACCGCTGGATTGCCGTTCCAGTTCCCATCCTGGGCGGAGTACGAGTCCTATGTGCAGGACATGTTCACCACCGGGGTGATCGACTCAGTGAACGAGATCCGGTGGGATATTCGACCGGTCGCGAACCTGGGCACCATCGAAATGCGGGTCTGCGACGGACTTTCAACCCTCCAGGACGTGGGAGCAGTTGCTGCGCTGACCCAGTGCCTCGTCGACGAATTCTCCACCACCCTGGACAACGGCGGAACCATCCCCACCATGCCGCCCTGGCATGTGCAGGAGAACAAGTGGCGTGCCGCCCGCTATGGGATGGAAGCCATCATTATCCTGGACGCCCAGGGCAAGGAGCAGCTGGTCACCGAGCACCTCGTCGAGGTGCTGGAGCGGCTGCAGCCGGTCGCGAAGAAACTGGGCTGCGTCGAGGAGCTCGGTGATGTGGAGAAGATCCTGGCCCGCGGTGCTGGCTATCAGCGACAGCGTCGGGTCGCCGCCGAGCACGACGGCGACCTCAGCGCCGTCGTCCTCGACATGGTGGCCCAGCTTCGCGAATAGCCCCCACTCCGCTGCCCCCAAAACCCCGGATCAGTTGGTGGTGGTGGGGTCAGGCGAAGACGCTGGTCACCGGGAGCGAGGAATCGGTGGCGAAGCGCAATCCCGTGGGCTCCCCACCATTCATCACGATCTGCGCCCCGAAGGCCGCCACCATTGCACCGTTATCGGTGCACAGGGACAGCGGCGGCACCGTCAGGGTGATCCCGGCGGCCGCGCAACGCTGGGCGGTCAGCGTCCGCAACCGCGAGTTGGCGGCCACCCCGCCGCCGAGCAGCAGACTGGTGATCCCGTGTTCACGGCAGGCCAGCACGGCCTTGGAGGTGATCACGTCGACCACCGCCTCCTGGAAGGACGCCGCGATGTCGGCAACGGGGAGGTCGACGCCGTCTGCCTCGTATTGTTCCACGCAGCGGGCGACGGCGGTCTTCAGGCCGCTGAACGAAAAGTCGTACCGGTGTTCTCCGGGCTGCTCCGCCGTTCCGAGGTACTTGGGCTGGGTGAGCCCACGGGGAAACCGGATCGCCTTCGGGTTACCGTCGGCGGCAATCCGGTCTATTGCCGGGCCACCCGGGTATCCGAGCCCGAGGATGCGGGCCACCTTGTCATAGGCTTCACCGGCGGCGTCGTCGATGGTGGACCCGAGCAGCTCGACGTCGAAGGCCAGGTTGTTGACCTGCAGTATCTCCGTGTGACCACCCGACACCAGCAGGGCACCGAGATTCGGGGGGAGGCCGTCCGGGAACGCCGAATCCAGCACGCCCACACCCACGTGGGCCACCAGGTGGTTCACGGCGAATAGCGGTTTGCCGGTCGCGAGCGCCAGGGCTTTCGCCGCCGAAACACCCACCATCAGCGCACCCGACAGCCCGGGCCCCGATGTCACAGCGATAGCGTCGATTTCCGCCAGTGAGACGTCAGCCTCGGCGAGCGCCTGGCGCAGGGTGGGAACGAAGGCGTCAAGGTGCGCCCGGGAGGCGATCTCGGGGATCACTCCCCCAAACCGGACGTGTTCATCCATTGAGGAGGACACCGTGTTGGTGAGCAGTTGCGTGCCACGCACCAGTCCGACGCCGGTCTCGTCGCAGGAGGATTCGATGCCGAGGACCAGCGGATTGTCACGGTTCACAGGATCAGCCTCATCACCCAGGCGTCGACGCCGTCGCGGTAGTATTTTCGCCGGGTATGAATATGCTCAAACCCGGTCAGCGTATAGAGTTTCTGCGCCCGGGGGTTGTCAGCCCGGACTTCCAGGAGCACTTCGGTGGCGCCGCGGTGTCGTGCCTCGGCCAGCAGCTCGCTCAGCATCGCGGTCCCGATTCCCTGCCCCTCATAACCGGGCAGCACGCCGATCGTCTGGATGTCGGCGGTCGCCGCCACACACATGACTCCCGCATAGCCGACCATGCGGCCCTCGATCTCGGCGACCAGGTAGCGGCGTGTTTCAGTCTGGGACACCTCATCCAGGAACATTTCCAGCGGCCAGGCGTCAGTAGGGAACAGTTCCAACTCCAGGCGTGCGACAGCCGGAACGTCCTGAAGCAGCAAATCGCGCAACGAGAGGCTCATCCGGTCGCCCGCTTCCGGGGGCCGGGGACCCGCGCGTCGGACTCCCGCAGGTACAGCGGAGCGGTATCCAACAACGCCAGCCCAGCGGAGAGCCGCCGGGAGGCGGACCGCCCCAACGCCGCGGCCGAGGGGTGCAGTTCGGTGAAGCCTGCGACTCCTGCCAGGACGTCGGGGTAGAGGCCCGCGCCTTTGCCATAGGTCGGGAGGGTAGGGAGCGACGACGGCGCGCCCACGTGCGGCCCCTCCAGCACCCCGGGGACGCCGTCCTCGGCCCGGTACCGGGCCCAGTAGACCTCTTTCCGCCGGGCATCCGTGGCGACCAGGAACTCGCCGGTCCCGGCATGCGCTGCAGCGTCCTCGGCGATGGAGTCGAGACTCATCACTCCGTGCAGCGGCACGTCCCAGACGTAGGCGAGAGTCCTGGCGGTAGCCAACCCGGCCCGCAGCCCGGTGAAAGGTCCCGGCCCAACGCCCACCACTATCGCCGTCAGGTCCGTTCCGGTGATACCCGCTTCGGCCAGCAGATCGGCGACTGCGGGGGCGAGCACCTCCGCGTGGCTCCTCGTGTCTTCGGTCGCGAAAGCCCCGGTCACGACGCCGTCCAGCACCAGGGCTGCACTCGCCGCGGCGGAGGTATCGAGGGACAAAATCAGCATCCTGCCAGCCTAATCGAGGGAGCCGACGGCAGACGGCGTATTCGCCCAGCGCTGACCGTACCCCTCGATGAGGACCCGTCGAGGCTCGTCGTCGTCATCGGGGTCAGCGGAGGCGCCGGCCATCGCTGGCCGGTCAAGATGAATCTCGAGGTGGCTCTCGGCCAGATGCTCCACCCGCCCGGCTCCCCACTCGACGACTGTCACGCTGGTATCCATGGTCGATTCCAGGTCGAGGTCATCGATGTCAGCGGCGGATTCCAGCCGGTAGGCGTCGGCGTGTACGAGCGCCGGCCCGCTGGCCAGCGGTGGGTGCACGCGGACGAGGACGAAGGTGGGGGAAATGATCCCCGGCCGGACGCCAAGGCCAACGCCCAGCCCCTGGGTGAAGGTGGTCTTCCCGGCACCGAGTCCGCCGGTGAGGATCAGCAGGTCACCGGCCGCCAGGTCGCCGCCGAGCGCCGCGGCGAACCGCTGCAGTCCGGCGGCCGAGTGCACGGTGAAACTCCGGGACCACGCCGGTCCGCTGTGCCCGCTACTGGTCTGCATCGGCGCTCGTGTCGTTGAGGTAGGTGCGGGGGACGCGGCCACTGATCCGCGTCACTATCTCGTAGTTGATCGAGCCGCTGGCGTCAGCCCAAGCGTCGGCCGACGGTTCGTCGGCGCCGCCGCCAAACAGCACCGCCGGGTGGCCCAGCGGGCTTCGCCCGGTGCCGGCAATTCCGGTGGTCTGCAGGTCGATGACCAGCTGGTCCATGGCGATCCGGCCCACCACCGGGTACTGGCGCCCATCCACCAGCACCGGTGCACCGGTGGCGACCCGGGGGACGCCGTCGGCGTAGCCCACCGGGATCAGCGCTAGCGTTGTGGGTTGGGTGGTGCGGTAGCTGAGGCCGTAGGAGACCCCCTGCCCGGCGGGTACTTCCTTGCAGTTGGCCACCGAGGTGACGAATCGCATTGCGGGGCGCAGGCCCAGCCCCTGCGAACTCTGGCTGCGGAACGGTGAGAGCCCATAGATGCCGAGCCCCACCCGCACCAGGTCGAAGTGCGTGTCTGGGCGGGACAGTGCGCCGGGGGTGTTGGCGAGGTGGCGGAGTTCGACGTCGACGCCGGCGTCCTCGGCCACCGCAACCGCCGCACGGAAGCGGCGGACCTGGTCGTCCGTTTCGTGGCGGTCCGGTTCGTCGGCGACTGCCAGGTGGGAGAAGACCCCGACCACCCGGAGGAGCCCCGCCTCCTGCTGCTCCAGCGCCCGGCCGATCAGCTTGTCCCACAGTTCCGGTGGGCAGCCGTTGCGTCCCAGCCCGGTGTCGATTTTCAGCTGGATCCGCGCGGGCAGTTGCTGGCGCCGGGCCGCTGCCACTACGTGGTCGAGTTCCCATCCGGAGACACCAATGTCGATACCGTTTCTGATGGCCGCCCCGAAATCGGATTCGACGGTGTGCAGCCAGGCGAGGATGGGTGCTTCGATGCCTGCTTCACGCAGGTCCAGCGCCTCCGAGATGTGGGCGACGCCCAACCAGGCGGCACCGGATTCCAGGGCGGCACGAGCCACCTGCCGGGCGCCGTGCCCGTAGCCGTCGGCTTTCACTACCGCCATGACGCGGGCCGGGCTGACGACGTCGGCGATGTGCCTGACATTGTGACGCACTGCGTCCAGATCGACCTCGACCCGCCGTTCGGCTGCCGGGGGTTCAGCTAAGAAACTCACTGGTCCATTCTGTCATTCCTGCGCGGGGGCTCCCGCCGGGCGACCCCGCGCTCGATGAGGTTCACGCGTCGGATTGGCGGGCGATGGTCGCCGAAGCCCGCCGCACTGCTTCCAGCGGAACACCCGAGACCATGTCCTCGAGGAACTCGTAGCGTTTCAGCCACTGTTTGCGGACCTTGTCGCGGGATTCGCTCACCCGGTGCCACCAGTCGGCAATGTCACCCCACCCGGGTGCGGCGAGGGACCCGCCCACTTCCTGCACGGACAGGGCGGCGCACAGGTTGGCGAACCGTAGCCGGTCGGCGAGGGAGAACCCGGCGAGGTCACCCATCACGAAAGCGGCGGCGAAGCAGTCACCCGCCCCGGTGGGGTCATAGGCTTTCACCGGCAGGGCCGGCACCCACTCCTCCTCCCCCGTGATGGAATCGATGGCGATGGCCCCCTGCTGGCCCACCGTGACCACTGCCACCGGCACCCGGTCGGCGAGCGCATACAGGGCCGCCCACGGGTCGTCGGTGCGGGTGTAGGCCATCGCCTCCACATCGTTGGGCACGAAAGCGTGGAAGTACTGCAACGTATCCAGCGCATTTCCCGACCACTGCCCGGTGGGGTCCCAGCCCACATCACCAAACAATTTGGTCCCATTCGCCTGCGCGGCGAGAGCCCAGGGTTCCAGCTGCGGTTCGACGCTGACGACGGCGGCCCGGGCGCGCGGCGGCGGGTCGCCGAGCAGGTCCGTGGCGGAGACCGGCGAGGGGTGTCCGTGGGTCACCATTGACCTGTCGCGTTGCACCGACAGGGACACCGTGACCGGTGAGTGCCAGTTCTCGAATGTCCTCGACCGGGACAGGTCAACATGTTCCTGATCCCGCAGGATGCCCTTGTTGTAGTCACCGTACCCATCGTCGCCGAACGCCGCCGACAGGGTGGTGCGTAACCCCAGCCGGCTCGCGGCGATCGCCTGGTTGGCAACACCACCCGGGCAGGATCCCATCCCGTCAGCCCACACCTCGGTGCCCGGTGACGGCAGGTGTTCAAGGCCGGTGAAAACAATGTCGAGGAAGACTGATCCGCTGAGGAGCAGGTCAAACTCCGGATCGGACGCGGAGCGGCTATCAGCCAGAGGATCAAAACGATGCGCGGTGCCCATGTACGGCACAATACTCTTAGGCCTCCGGCGCGCAGCACACGTGTGACGCCGGACGCCCGCTTATGAGGACACCTACTGCTGCGGAGGGTTCATGAAACTGGTCATCGTGGGCGGCGGCGGCTTCCGGGTTCCGCTGGTGTACCGGGCCCTGGCAACCGGTCAGTTCGCGGGCGTCATCACTGAGGTGGTCCTGCATGATTCGGACCCGTCCCGGCTGAAGGCTATTGCCCGGGTCCTGCAGACGATGCCGCTGCCGGCAGGCTCCAGCCGGCCACAGTTGGAAACCGAGTTGGCCCTTGACCATGCCCTGGCCGGCGCCGATGTGGTCTTCGCGGCCATCCGCAGCGGCGGCGCAGCCGGGCGGGTCCTCGACGAGCGTGTTGCCCTGGACGAGGGCCTGCTGGGCCAGGAAACCGTGGGCGCCGGGGGCATCTCCTACGCACTGCGGTCGGTGCCGCAGATGCTGACGGTCGCTGAATCCATGCGACGAGTCTGCCCCGCCGCGTGGCTGATCAACTTCACCAACCCGGCGGGAATGGTGACCGGCGCGATGCAGGCCGTTCTGGGTGACAAAGCGATTGGAATCTGCGATTCGGCTGCCGGGCTGGTGTCACGCGCGGCGACGGCGGCAGGGGTCCCACTCGTCGAGGGCTCCCTGGCCGGGGTTGACTACGTTGGTCTGAACCATCTGGGCTGGTTGCGTGGCCTGACGTACGAGGACGTCGACCGGCTGCCGGGGTTGCTGGCGGACCCGCAGCGGCTCGCCTCCTTCGAGGAGGGACGGGTGTTCGGGCCGGATCTGCCGAGGCTCCTCGGGGCGGTGCCCAACGAGTACCTGTTCTACTGTTACTTCCACCGCGAGGCGGTCCGGTCCCTGTCGGGGGCCGCTGAAACCCGCGGTGCGTTCCTGCACCGTCAGCAGGAGCAGCTCTACACCGAGTTGCTGACGACGCCCGAGCCCTTCGCGGTGTGGGACGGAGCGCGGCTCGCCCGGGAAGAGGGATACCTGGCCGAGGCCCGCCCGGACGCTGAGGAACGCGATGAAGCCGGCCTGGCTGGGGGCGGTTATGAGCGCATCGCATTGGCGGCGATGCGAGCCCTGCTGACCGGCCAGCCCACCGAGCTGATCGTCAATGTCCGCAATGGGGGCACCCTACCGGCCTTGCCGCCGGACGCCGTCGTCGAACTTCCCGCCCGGCTCGACCAGACCGGTGCCACGCCGCTGCCCGCCGGGCCGCTGACCACCCACCAGCTGGGTCTGATGGGGCAGTTGCTGGCGGTGGAGGAGGCGGTGATTCACGCGGCCGTCCACGCCGACCGGGACTCGGCGCTCCGAGCGTTTCTGGTGCATCCGCTGATCGACTCGGCCCACGCTGCCTCGCGGTTGTTGAACGGGTACGAGCGGGCGTTCCCCGACCTGGCCGCGTTCTGGAGGTAGCCACCCACTTTTGGAGGGGTGTTTCGATGCGGCGGAACGGTCCGGTCAGAGCTCCCGGAACATCAGGTGCAGCCCCACAAAACCTTCGGTCGGGTGCCGGAACGCGCCGGGAACGGTGGTGAGGATCCCGAACCCGAGCGATTCCCACAGCCGCACCGCACGGGTGTTCGTTTCCACGACCGCGTTGAACTGCATCGCGCGGTATCCCTGCTCCCGGGCCTGCGACAGCACCCGGCCGGCCAGAAAACGCCCCACTCCCCTGCCGCCGGCGTCACCGGCCACCAGGAAACTGGCGTTCGCCACGTGCGACCCGCCCCCGCCCCGGTTCGCGTGCAGCTGGGCGGTCCCGACGACGGCGCCACCGGGCACCTCCGCGACGTATACCCGCATCGTGGCGTCGGAGGGGGCCAACCATTCGACCCGCGCCTGCGCTTCGGAAAGCTCAGCGTCCCAGCAGTAGGTCTCACCGGCGCGCAGCACCGGTTCCATGATGGCCCAGAGGGCGGGCCAGTCCGCCTCGGTGGCTTCACGGACGTGCAGTGCCCCAGCGTCGGACATCGGTGGGACGCCTAGGCGTCGAGGGCCTTGGCCCACAGGTTGATGTCCGATTCGACGGCGAACTCGTCGATGGCGGTGAGCTCGTCCTGGCTGAACTCGAGGTTCTTCACGGCTGTCAGGCTGTTCTCCAGCTGCGTCACGCTTGACGCGCCGATCAGGGCCGATGTGATGGGGCTGCCCTTGGACTGCTCGCGCAGGATCCAGGCGATTGCCATCTGCGCCAGCGACTGGCCACGGTCCTGGGCGATCCGGTTGAGGCCGCGGACCCGGCGCAGGTTGTCCTCGGAAAGGTGCTCTTCCGACAGCGACTTGTTGGACGCCGCGCGGGAGCCCTCGGGAATTCCGTCGAGGTAGCGGTCGGTCAACAGCCCCTGGGCCAGTGGCGAGAAGGCGATTGATCCGACGCCCTCCTGCTCCAGCACCTCGGGCAGGTTGGGAGTGCCGTTCTCCACCCAGCGGTTCAGCATTGAGTAAGAGGGCTGGTGGATCAGCAGAGGCGTGCCGAGATCCCTGAGGATTGCTGCGGCTTCGGCAGTTTTCTCCGGCGAGTAGGAGGAGATCCCCGCGTACAGGGCCCGCCCCGACCGCACCGCGGTGTCCAGGGCCCCCATGGTCTCCTCGAGCGGCGTGTTCGGGTCGGGACGGTGGCTGTAGAAAATGTCCACATAGTCCAGCCCCATCCGGTTCAGTGACTGGTCGAGGCTCGCGAGCAGGTATTTCCGGGATCCCCACTCGCCGTAGGGGCCCGGCCACATGTCGTAGCCGGCCTTGCTGGAAATGACCAGCTCGTCGCGGAACGGAGCAAAGTCGTCCTTGAGGTGCCGTCCGAAATTCGTTTCGGCGCTACCGGCAGGGGGTCCGTAGTTGTTGGCCAGGTCGAAGTGGGTGACCCCGAGGTCGAAGGCACGCCGCAAAATGGCGCGCTGATCGGCGAACGGCTTGTCATCCCCGAAGTTGTGCCACAGGCCGAGCGACACCGCGGGGAGCTGCAGTCCGCTGCGCCCCACCCGTCGGTAGGGCATCGTTTCGTAACGGTCATCGGCTGGGTGATACGTCATGGGTCTCTCCTGGGTCTGGGGGAAGGGTGGTGCGGCGGGGCTGGCTGAATCAGCTGAGAATTGCCGACCCGCGGGCCGGCAGGGTGCACCGGCCGGCGTCCAGCACCTCGCCTGGGACGGTGGATAGCAGTACCTGTGAGGCGTCCACGGGAACGGTCCGCTCCTCGTCGGCGAGATTGACGACGACGACGGTCCCGCCGCGGCGGATCGCCAGCCACTTCTCGGGCTCGCTGAAGTCGACGGACACAGCAGTGAAGTCGGGATTCATCAGGTCGGGGGTGTCGCGCCGCAACCGGATCAGCTGGCGGTACACCTCCAGGAGGCGCGCGTGGTCGCCGGTCTCCACTTCATCCCAGTCCAGCTTGGCTGACGCGAAGGTCTCTGGATCCTGCGGGTTGGGCACGGTGTCGGCGTCCCAGCCCATCCGTTCGAACTCGCGCAGACGGCCCTCGGCTGTTGCCTTGCCCAGTTCCGGTTCGGGGTGGGAGGTGAAGAACGGCCAGGGGGTGGAGGCACCAAATTCTTCGCCCATGAACAGCATCGGGGTGAAGGGCCCGGCCAGGTTCAGGACGGCGGCCTGCGCCAGTTGGGCGAAGCCAACGGTGGCACCCATCCGGTCGCCGGCCGCCCGGTTGCCGATCTGGTCGTGATTCTGCGTGCAGACCACCAGCTGGTGGGAGGTGATGTGGGCTGGGTCGATGGGCCGTCCGTGGCCGCGTTCGCGGAAAGACGAGTAGGTTCCGTTGTGGAAGAACCCGTCTTCCATCACCTTGGCCAGTGCGCCAACCGAGTCGAAATCTTCGTAGTAGCCGGTGGTTTCCCCGGTCACGTTGACGTGCACAGCGTGGTGGAAATCGTCGCTCCACTGACCGGTCAGTCCGTATCCACCCGCCGCACGGGAGGTTATGAGCCGCGGATTGTTCAGGTCTGACTCAGCGACCAGAAACAGGGGTTTGCCCAGTTCCTTGGCGAGGGTGTCAGTTTCCTGAGCGAATTCTTCAAGAATGTGCAGGGCGCGTTCGTCGTGCAGTGCGTGCACTGCGTCGAGGCGGAGGCCGTCGACGTGGAAATCGCTGAACCACATCCGAATATTGTCCAGCACGTAGCGGCGGACCTCATCGGACAGCGGCCCATCGAGGTTCAGCGAATCACCCCAGGTGTTCGCTTTGCCTTCGGTGAGGTACGGGCCGAACTGGCCGAGATAGTTGCCGCTGGGTCCCAGGTGGTTGTGCACCACATCCTGGATGACCCCCAGACCCCGCTGGTGCGCCGCGTCGACGAACCGCTGGTATCCGGCGGGACCCCCGTAGGTCTCCTGGATCGCGAACCAGAGGACGCCGTCGTAACCCCAGTTGTGGGTGCCGTTGAACGCGTTCACGGGGAGGAGTTCGATGTGCTGGACGCCGAGCCCAACCAGGTAGTCGAGCTTCCCGATCGCCGCATCGAAGGTGCCCTCGGGCGTGAAGGTCCCGATGTGCAGTTCGTAGATCACTCCGCCGTTGAGACCCGGCGAAGCCCAGGAGCTGTCCTGCCACGAGTGGGCGCTCGGGTCGAAGGTCTGGGACAGTCCGTGCACGCCGTCGGGCTGGCAGCGGGACCGGGGATCGGGGATCGGCGACTCGGCGCCGTCCACCAGATACCCGTAGGTGGTGCTCTCCGTTGCCGCCGGGAGGGCGTCAACGGTCCACCAGCCGTCGTCGGTTTTGGTCATGGCCGCGGTGGTGCCGTCCGCGTGCAGCGAGAGGGTGGTTGCCTTCGGGGCCCAGACGTCGAATGGTTTCCTCATGATGCGTCCTCCCGGACCAGCAGTGCTACTGGGTAGGTTTCAAAAATGGTTCCGGCCGGCACGGGACCGCCGGAGAAGGTTGCACCGGTAATGGCGCAGCTGTACTGGCCGTCCGGAAGCACGATTGAGGTGTCCCTCCAGCCGCCCTGGCGTTCGAGGCCGAGGGGTAGCCGGGTCACCAGGGTGACGGCTCCCCCGCGGTCGAAGGCGAACACGTGATCGGCGGCCGCACCGGTTGTCGCCACGGCGGTGTACCCGCCGAACAGTTCGGGCCGGTCGCGGCGTAGCTTCAGGGCACGGGAGACCACGAGTAGCTTCGCCACCGCTGACTCGTCGACCGCCGGCAGCGCACCGAAGGCCAGGTTCACCAGTGCTTGTTTCCGCGCTTCAAAGTCCACGGGCCTGCGGTTGTCGGGGTCCACCAGTGAGTCTTCCCAGAATTCCGAACCCTGATACACATCGGGGACGCCCGGCATGGTCAGCTGCAACAGCTTCGCGCTCAGGGAGTTTGACCAGCCGTAGCCCTTGATCTTGTCCACCAAAGCGGTGACGAGGGCAGTGACCGCCGGGTTGTCGTAGGCCGCGTCGACCGCGGCATGCATGCGGTCCTCGAAGGCGGCGTTCGGGGCTGTCCAGTGGGTACTGGAGTCGGCTTCACGGGACGCCTTTTCCACGTAGGCGTGGGCCCGTTCGCGGCTGAGCGGCCACGCGCCGACCATGGCCTGCCACAGCAGTGACGAGAATGCCGGGTCCCCGAGGGGTGCTGCGCCGTCGAGCTGGTCAAGAATTGAGGCCCAGTCGTCGGCCAGCTCGGAGAGCACTGTGATCCTCGCGCGGGTGTCTTCGCTACGTTTGGTGTCGTGGGTGCTGAGCGCTGTCATGGACAGTGGGTTGTCACGCTGGCGGCGCAGCAGCCGGTTGTGCATTTCAGTCCGGTTGATCGAGAAAATGGACGGGTCGGCGCCCACCTCGTTCAGGGAGGTCAGCCGGTTGTACCGGTAGAACGCGGTGTCCTCGACCCCTTTGGCCATCACCATGCCCGAGGTCTGCTGGAACCTGGTGGCCAGCTCCGTCAATGCGGAGTCAGGGTCGGCAAGATACGGGTTAAGCAGTTGGTGCAGGGCGCTCAGCGTGTCGGCCAGGTCCGGGCGGTGCACCTGCGCGGCGAGGACGGCGTCGTCGAGGTACCCCGCACCACCGGGCAGGTAACTGCGGTAGACCGGGAAACACGCCAGCAGTTCGGCGATAGCGTCGGCGGTCTGCTCGGCGTCGAGGCCGGCATCGGCCGGAACCAGGCGGGTCAGCCGCAGCACCTCCGACCGGAGGATCCCATCGGCGATCCCGCGTTTGGTGCCGTGGATCATCGAGTGGAAATCCTCGGCCGGCGCAACCCGTTCAAGTGCGGCTTGGCCGGCCGGGTCCACGAACAGGCGGTCAATATCGGCGAGCGCGTCGTAGCCGGTGGTGCCTTCGGTCGCCCATTCCGGCGGGAGGACTTCGCCCGGCTCCAGAATTTTCTCGACCAGGACATAGGCCCCGCCGGTGAGTTCACGCAACCGGTCCAGGTAGCCTGCAGGGTCGGCCAGCCCGTCCGGGTGATCGATCCGGAGCCCATCCACCAGGGATTCCTCAAACCAGCTGCGGATCTCGCTGTGGGACTCATCGAAGACCCGTGGCACTTCGACTCGCACCCCCGCCAGGGTGTTGACGCCGAAGAACCGGCGGTAGTTCAGTTCGCTGTCCGCGCGCCGCCAGTTCACCAGCTCGTAGTGCTGCCGGGCATGCACGGCCTGGGCCGTGTCTCCAGTTTCGTAGCTGCCGTCAGCGATCGGGAACCGGTGATCGTAGTAGCGCAGTTCCCCGCCGTCGAGCTCCAGGGCCGACAGTTCGTCATCCCCGTCGCCGAGGACCGGCAGACGGATCTTCCCGTCCGCGGTCGCCCAGTCGACGTCGAACGCCTCGGCGTAGGGCGAGTTCTGCCCGCCCTTGAGCAGCGAGGACCACCAGGGGTTCTGCGCAGGGGTCTGCACCCCCAGGTGGTTGGGCACAATGTCCACCAGGACGCCGAGCCCCGCCGCATGCGCGGCGTCCGAGAGCGCCACGAAGGCGTCCCGTCCGCCGCGCTCCGGGTCGATCGCCGTGGGATCGGTGACATCGTAACCGTGTCCCGATCCCTTCTCGGCCGTCAGCACCGGCGACAGGTACACCCAGTCCACGCCCAGGTCCCGCAGGTAAGGGACCACCGCCGCGGCAGCCCTCAGGTCGAACTCGGATTGAATCTGCAACCGGTAGGTCGACTTCGGGATCCTCATGGATGTACTCCTGAACTTCGGTGCTGTGTGTCGTTCGAACTGCGGCAGGGTGAACTGCTGCGGTGCCTGGGGTGACCCAGGCGGTTAGGCGCCGCCGGGCTGGTGCGAGTTGGCCAACGCAGCCAGTGACGCTGCCACCGAGTGATCGAGATCCTCGGTTTCGGCGTGGGCGCGCAACACCACCATTGACTTGGCTTCCAGCGTGATCGTGGCTTCCGCGGGGATGGCGTCCGAGTCGGCGTACTTGCCGGCGGTATCGATGACCTCGTCCCAGGTCGGGGCGTACTCCTGCGGTGGGAGGGTGAAGTCGACCGGCTCGTCGCTGGCGTTGAACAGCAGCAGGAAGTTCTGGTCGGTGATCCGCTGCCCGCGGGCGTCGCGGCCGGAGATACCCTGGCCGTTCAGGAACACGCCAATGGATCGGCCGAACCCGGTGTCCCAATCCTCCGGTGCCATGACGGTGCCGTCGGTGCCCAGCCATACGATGTCCGGCAGGGCCTCGCCCTCGCCGCGTCGTACCGGCCGGCCGTCGAAGAACCGGCGACGGCGGAACGTCGGGTGCTCCGACCGCAGCCGGTTCACAGCGGCGGTGAATTCGAGCAGCGGCTGGTCCATCTGGTCCCAGTGAATCCAGCTGATCTCGGAGTCCTGTGCATAGGTGTTGTTGTTGCCCTGCTGGGTGCGGCCCAGCTCATCACCGTGCAGCAGCATTGGCACACCCTGCGACAGCAGGAGGGTGGCAATGAAGTTGCGCTGCTGGCGGACCCTGAGGGTATTGACCTCGGGGTTGTCGGTGGGGCCTTCCTCACCGCAGTTCCAGGACCGGTTGTGGGTTTCGCCGTCGTTGTTGTCTTCACCGTTGGCGTCATTGTGCTTCTCGTTGTAGGACACGAGGTCGCGGATGGTGAAGCCATCATGGGCGGTGACGAAGTTGATCGATGCGACCGGGCGGCGTGCTGACTGCTCATAGAGGTCTGCTGAGCCGGTCAGGCGTGAGGCGAATTCGCCCAGTGTCGACGGTTCTCCACGCCAGAAGTCACGCACCGTGTCGCGGTACTTGCCGTTCCACTCGGTCCACTGCGGTGGGAAGTTGCCCACCTGGTAGCCGCCGGGTCCAACGTCCCACGGCTCGGCGATGAGCTTGACCTGGGAGACCACTGGGTCCTGCTGCACCAGTTCGAAGAACGCCGACAGGCGGTCGACGTCGTAGAACTCGCGGGCCAGGGTGGACGCGAGGTCGAAGCGGAAGCCGTCGACGTGCATTTCCGTCACCCAGTAGCGCAGTGAGTCCATCAGGAGCTGCAGGGAGTGCGGGTTGCCCACGTTCAGTGAGTTGCCGGTGCCGGTGTAATCCATGTAGTACTTCTTGTCGTCTTCGACGAGCCGGTAGTACGCGGAGTTGTCGATGCCGCGCATCGACAGGGTGGGGCCCAGATGGTTGCCCTCGGCGGTGTGGTTGTACACGACGTCGAGAATCACTTCGATGCCGGCCAGGTGGAGTTCACGCACCATGGCCTTGAATTCCTGGACCTGTTCGCCGGTGTCACCGGCGGAGCCGTAGGTGTTGTGCGGTGCGAAGAAGCCGATGGTGTTGTAGCCCCAGTAGTTGGTGAGGCCCTTTTCCTGGAGGGTGCTGTCATTGACGAACTGGTGCACTGGCATCAGTTCGATGGCGGTGATTCCCAGCTTCTGCAGGTGCGAGATGACTGAAGGGTGCGCAACGCCGGCGTACGTGCCGCGCTGTTCCTCGGGGACCTCCGGGTGCAGCTGGGTGAGTCCCTTGACATGGGCTTCGTAAATGACCGACTGGTGGTACGGGATCCGTGGCTTACGGTCGCCGTCCCAGTCGAAGAATGGGTTGACGACGACGCCCAGCATCATGTGGGGTGCCGAATCGTCATTGTTGATCGAGTTTTCGTCGCCGAAGTTGTACCCGAACAGTGCCGGGTCCCAGTCCATCTGGCCGTGGACGGCCTTGGCGTACGGGTCCAGGAGGAGCTTGTTCGGGTTGCAGCGGTGGCCCTCTTCGGGGGCGTTGGGACCGTGGACCCGGTAGCCATACTTCTGGCCCGGGACGATGTGCGGTAGGTACCCGTGCCAGACGTAGCCGTCCACCTCGTTGAGGTGCACGCGGGTTTCGGTGCCGTCGTCCTCGAACAGGCAGAGCTCCACCCTGTCGGCAATCTCGCTGTACAACGCAAAGTTGGTACCGGTGCCGTCATAGGTAGCGCCCAAAGGGTACGCTTCGCCGGGCCAGAGTTCCATGTGTTCTCCTGAAGTGGTGTAATTCGTTGGTCGAAAAGTGAACGGTCCAGCTACCTTCATAGCGCAACCAGGTGACTAGTTAGTGAATTGTGTCCTTGCCGGGTGGTGCGGTGAGCAGGTCCGCGAGGACCGCACCAAGGTGTTGCGGCAGCTCCGAGACCACGATCGGCCCGAACCCGGCAGCCCTGGTCCCCGCCAGACCGTGGAGCAGCGCCGCAGCTGCTGCTATCGCCGCCCACTTGTCCTGCACCGGTACGCCGATGCGGTCGATGGCAGCGTCGCCGTCGTCGTCGGCAAGTGTTGCCACCAGGGCGCCCAGTATGCCAGCGAGCGTATCCCCCGACCCTGCAGTGGCGAGCCACGGCGTCGCTTCCGCCTGGCTGAACAGCGTGCCCGACGGCGACGCCACCACTGTGACTGCACCCTTGAGCAGCACTGTGGCACCGGTGAGCTCAGCCGCGATGCGGGCGTACTCGGTGGGGGCCGCCTCGATGTCGCGCCGGGTCGCCCTGACCTTGCGCCTCGCCAGCACCGCCTGCAGCTCGCCCGCATGAGGGGTCAGGATCACCTGTGGTCCCAGCCTGCGCGGCAGGAGGGCCAGTGCACCGGCGTCGACCACCGTGGGCAAGCCGGACGCCATCGCGTCGCGGGCCCGGCGCCGCTGGTCCGGGTCCTCGTCGGCCCCGGGGCCAACCAACCAGGCCTGAACGTGGGTCGGCTTGACCTGCCCCTGGGAGCAGACCGCCTCGGGGTGGGTCCGGTTGACCAGGGCGGCGACCGACGGTGGTCCGAGATACCTGACCATTCCCAGCCCGGTGGCCAGGGCGGCTCCGGTTGCCAGGACCGCCGCGCCCGGGTACATCGCCGAACCGGCGGCAATGCCGAGCACTCCGCGGGTGTACTTGTGGTCGGCGGGGCGGGGCCTGCGGTACAGGGCCGCTGCGTCGGCGGCCTCGAGACGGAATAGGTCAGGTTCCGGCAGCGACTCGGAGAGCCCAATGTCGACGACGACGACGCGCCCCGCGGCGTGCGCCCCCGGCCCCGTGAGGAGCCCGGTCTTGAGCGCACCGAAGGTGACCGTGAGGTCGGCGTGAAGGACCGGTTCGTTGACCATGCCGGTGTCCGCATCCACCCCGCTGGGAAGGTCGCAGGCGACGACGATGCCGGTAGCCGCCGCGGCGAGCTCCCGGACCAGGGTGGCCGCGGGTTCGCGGAGACCGCCGGACCCGCCGATCCCCAGAATCCCGTCAATGACAAGGTCCGCCGCGGCGGTTGACCCCACCAGGCGTCCAGTGGTCGCTGGGCTGAGCAGTTCAACGCGGCCGCCGGCGCGTTGAAACGCTGCGAGTGCCAGCGGATGAGTGGTGGCGGAGGTGAGGATTGCCGTCGTGCGCACTCCCCTGCCGGCCAGGCGTGCGGCCGCGAAAAGGGCGTCGCCGGCGTTGTTGCCGCTGCCGGCGAGAACCACCGCTGTGCGCCCGTAACAGCCGCCGGTCCGGCTGATCAGTTCGGCGGCGGCGGCAGCGTAAAGACCGTGGGCTGCGCGCTGCATCAGGGCAGCGCCGTGCCCGGCGTCGAGGAGAGGGGCTTCAGCCGAACGGATCGCACTGCCCGAATAGGCGCTAAGCATACTTAGGAGTCTATCCCGACCGACGGTGCTGTTGATGCCACGGGTCCGGCTTCGGCTTCGGCGACCACCATCGCCGTCGCCACCCCTCCGTCATGGCTGAGCGAGAGGTGCCAGCGGTGCACACCCTTCGCGGCGGCGGCGGCCGCCACGGTGCCTTTGACTTCCACCGATGGGCTGCCGGCAGCGTCGAGCCCAATCCAGCAGTCCTGCCAGTTCATTCCCGCGGGGGCGCCGAGGGCCTTGGCCACCGCCTCTTTGGCGGCGAACCGGGCGGCGAGCGAGCGCAGGTTCAGCACCCGCTCGGCCGGCACGAACAATCGTTCACGCAGGCCAGGCGTCCGTTCCAGCTGCCGCCCGAACCGGTCTATGTCAACAACGTCAACGCCTATGCCAACGATCATCGGTTATTACTCAACCGTGACTGACTTGGCCAGGTTGCGGGGCTGGTCGACGTCGTACCCCTTGGCGGACGCCAGCTCGCAGGCGAAGATCTGCAGCGGCACAGTGGTGAGCAGCGGTGCCAGCAGGGTAGGAGTCTTGGGTACGTAGAACACGTGTTCGGCGTAGGCTTCCACCGAGGTGTCGCCTTCCTCCGCGATCACGATGGTGACTGCACCGCGGGCGCGAATCTCCTGGATGTTGGAGACCACCTTGGCGTGCAGGGAGTCCCTGCCGTTCGGTGACGGCACCACGACGACCACCGGCTGCCCATCTTCGATCAACGCGATGGGGCCGTGCTTCAGCTCACCGGCGGCGAACCCTTCGGCGTGGATGTAGGCGAGTTCCTTGAGCTTCAAGGCACCCTCCATCGCCACGGGGAATCCGACGTGCCGGCCCAGGAAGAGCACCGACTTGGCGTTGGACATGTCGCGGGCAAGCTTCTTGACCTTGTCGGCGTTGTCCAGGATGCTCTGGATCTTCGCTGGCATTTCGGCGAGATCGGCGAGGACGTCCGCGATCTCGTCGCCGAACTTGTTGCCGCGCAGTTGCGCCAGGTACAGACCCAGCAGGTAGGCGGCGGTGATCTGGGCGAGGAACGCCTTCGTCGAGGCGACGGCGATTTCCGGACCGGCGTGGGTGTACAGCACGGCGTCTGACTCACGCGGAATGGTGGATCCGTTGGTGTTGCAGATCGCCACCACCTTGGCGCCCTGTTCGCGGGCGTAACGCACCGCCATCAGGGTGTCCATGGTTTCACCGGACTGGGAGATGGCGACGACGAGTGTCTTCTCGTTGACGATCGGATCGCGGTACCTGAACTCATGGGAGAGTTCCACTTCAGTGGGGATACGGCACCAGTGCTCGATGGCGTACTTGGCCACCTGCCCGGCGTAGGCCGACGTACCGCAAGCGAGGACAACGATCTTGTCCACGGAGCGCAGGATGGTCTCGTCGATCCGCAGTTCATCGAGGATCAGCTTGCCCTTCGCATCGGAGCGGCCCAGGAGGGTCTGCGCGACGGCGTCGGGCTGGTCATTGATTTCCTTCTCCATGAAGGAGGGGTAGCCGCCCTTTTCCGCGGCTGCCGCGTCCCAGTCCACGTGGAATTCCTTGCCCTCGGCCGGGGCGCCGAAGAAGTCGGTGATGACGACGTCGTCGGGAGTGATGGTGACTACCTGATCCTGGCCCAGCTCAACGGCGCGGCGGGTGAAGTCAATGAAGCCCGACACATCGGAGCCGAGGAAATTCTCGCCGTCGCCGAGACCGACGACGAGGGGCGAGTTGCGGCGGGCCGCGACGACGATACCCGGTGAGTCCTGGTGCACGGCGAGGAGGGTGAAGGCGCCTTCCAGCTGCTGGCTGGCTTTGCGCATGGCATTGGGGAGCGGATCAGGGTCGCCGGCGGCCGACAGCTCCCGGTAGATGCTGCCGAGCAGGGCTGCCGCCACCTCGGTGTCCGTTTCGGAGAGGAAGGTTTCGCCCTGCTCAAGCAGTGCTGCCTTGAGTTCGGCGAAGTTCTCGATGATGCCGTTGTGAATGACGGCCAGCCGGCCGTTGTCAGCGAGGTGGGGGTGCGCGTTGGTGTCATTGGGTGCGCCGTGGGTCGCCCAACGGGTGTGGCCGATACCGGTCAGGGACGCGGTCAGCGGGCGGGCCTCAAGTTCGGCCACCAGGTTGCTGAGCTTGCCTGACTTCTTCCGCGACTCGATGCCGTTGGGGGTCAATACTGCCACTCCGGCCGAGTCGTAGCCGCGATACTCAAGGCGCCGCAAACCCTCCATGACGACGTCGAGCGCGCCATGGGTTCCCGTTGTACCGTCTGAGGACACTGTTGATCGGCCTACGTAGCCTACGATTCCACACATGGGCTTAAGAGTACCGTCAGCCCGGGCGTTCAGACGCAGGCCGCCGCTCCGCCGGAGCGGCCCGCCCCGGTGAGGTTCGCATCTGGGGCCGCCAACAGGCACAATTCAGATGGTGAATGAGACAAATCCCGGGGTGACCGCGGGCAATGGTGCGGAGAGCAACTTCACACCCTTCGTTGAGCTGGACCGCCAGACCTGGGCCCGGCTCTCAAATGAGATCAGCTCCCCCCTCGATCTTGAGGACATTCTTCGGCTGCGGGGGTTGGGCGACGAGCTCAACCTCGACGAGGTGCGTGAGGTCTACCTTCCCCTTTCGCGGCTCCTATCCCTTTACGTGGCGGCCGCGGGCGAGTTGCATGCCGCTACCACGACGTTCCTGGGCGAACAGCGCACCCGCACCCCTTTCGTCATCGGGGTCGCCGGTTCGGTGGCCGTCGGAAAATCGACGACCGCCCGCGTGCTGCGCGAGCTGTTGAGCCGCTGGCCGGACACCCCCAACGTGGAGCTGGTCACCACCGACGGGTTCCTGTACCCGAATGATGAGCTGGAACGCCGCGGCCTGATGCAGCGCAAGGGCTTCCCCGAATCCTACGATCGACGACGCCTGCTCAGGTTTGTCAGCGAGGTCAAGAGCGGCGCCGATGAGGTGCGCGCCCCGTGGTACTCCCACCTGACCTACAACATCGTGCCCGACCGTGAAGTGGTGGTGAGGCGTCCCGACGTGCTCATTGTCGAGGGCCTCAACGTGCTCGCGCCAGCCAGGACCCGCGCCGATGGGCGGTCCGGCCTGGCCCTGAGCGACTTCTTCGACTTCTCCATTTATGTGGACGCCAAGACCTCCTACATTGAGCAGTGGTACGTCCAGCGGTTCCAGTCGCTGCGCTCCGGTGCGTTCGCCAACCCCCAGTCCTATTTCCACCGGTATGCGTCGTTGACCGATGACGAGGCCCGCGAGACGGCGCTCGGCATCTGGAAACGGATCAACGAGCCCAACCTGATGGCCAATGTGCTGCCCACCAGGGGCCGGGCGCAGCTGGTGCTGACCAAGGAAGCCGACCACTCAGTGCGGCGAATGCTGCTCCGGAAGACATGACCGGGATGCGTCGGTGGCCCGCCCGACCGCTATTGGTGACGGCTGCGATCCTGGCTGCTGCCGTCTCCGGCTGCGGAACACCCGATCCGGACCCCACGGCATCGGACCTCCCAGGCCTTGCCGTCGGGGAGATCCCCGCACCCGCCCAACGGTCGCCGTCGTCAGCGGCCACCGCCACTGCCACTGCTGGCCCGGTCCCCGCCACTGCTGGCCCGGTCCCTGCCAGCTCGGCGACGGACGCCTACGCCGATCCCTCGGCTGCCACCGTCGTCGTCAACAAACGGCGGCCGCTCGACCCGATCGACTACGCCCCATCGGACCGGGTCCTCCCCGAGGTGCCCCTCGCGACGGACCGCGTCAATGCAACGCTGCGCCCTGATGTGGCCGAGGCCGTGGAGGAAATGTTCGCCGCGGCCGCCGACGACGACGTCTGGCTCACCCTGGTCAGCGGCTACCGCTCCTATGCCGTGCAGGCCTCTACCTACGACTACTGGGTGAGCCGCAACGGCAGCCCCGAAGACGCGGATAACTATTCGGCCCGACCGGGCTTCTCGGAGCACCAGACCGGGCTCGCCTTCGATATCGGTCAGGATGACGGCGCCTGCACCCTCCGGTCCTGCTTCAGCGACACGACGGCAGCAGGCTGGGCAGCGGATAACGCCCACGAGTTCGGGTTCATCCTCAGATACCCGGAGGGCCGGCAGGAAACCACCGGGTTCCTCGCGGAAGCCTGGCATTACCGTTTCGTCGGGACAGACACTTCTGCGGCCATGAGGGCTGACGGAGTGGAAACCCTGGAGGAGTTCTTCGGGCTGCCCGAAGCGCCCGACTACGGCTAAGCCGATATCCTAGACGAATGCTAAACGGATTCAAGACCTTCATCATGAAGGGCAACGTCATCGACCTTGCGGTCGCAGTGGTTCTGGGTACGGCGTTCGGCGCCGTTGTCAAAGCGCTGGTCGATTCGGTGTTCATGCCGCTGGTCTCGGCGCTGGTGGGATCCCCGAACTTCGACGACTTCGCGAAAGTCACGATCAACGGGAACGACATTCTGTTCGGGGTCCTGCTGACCGCGGTCGTCAACTTCCTGCTGGTAGCAGCGGCGATCTACTTCGTCGTCGTGCTTCCAATGAACAAGATGATCGAACGACGCAACCGGAACCTCGGAATCGTCGAGCAGGAACCCGCCGTGGATCCCCAGATCGAGCTGCTCACCGAGATCAGGGACAGCCTCGCCGCTCGTCGCTAGCCCGCCCCTGTGAGCAGGGCTGGCCGGGAAACTCTTGACTACCACGACCTCTTGACTACGCCGGAGTGAGGGCCAGCCGATGCTGCACTGTCTCGGCGAGACGGTCCGCGGTGCGCTGCGCTGTCTCCATGTCGGCGGCTTCCACCATGACCCGGACCACCGGCTCGGTCCCGGAGGGACGAAGCAGCACCCGGCCGGTCTCCCCCAGCGCGTCCTGCGCCTCGAGCACTGCCTGCTGGACATGCTCGTTGGTGGTCACCGCTGCCTTGTCCACACCCTTGACGTTGATCAGCACCTGAGGGAGCTTGTTCATGATCTGGGACAGTTCCTTGAGCGACCGCCCGGTACGCGCCACCTGAGCGGCGAGCTGGAGGCCGGTCAAGACGCCGTCGCCCGTGGTGGCGTACTGCGCGAAGATCACGTGACCCGACTGTTCGCCGCCCAGGCTGTACCCGCCGTCGCGCATGCCCTCGAGCACGTAGCGGTCACCCACACCGGTTTCCCTGAGACTGATCCCCGCATCGCGGAGGGCGAGCTTCAGGCCAAGGTTGCTCATCACGGTTGCTACCAGCGTGTTGTCCTTGAGCGTGCCGGCCGCGTTCATTGCCACAGCCATGATCGCCATGATCTGGTCGCCGTCGACGATTGTTCCTTCATGGTCGACGGCGAGGCAGCGGTCGGCGTCGCCGTCGTGGGCGATCCCCAGATCAGCACCATGCTCCAGCACCGCAGCCTGCAGGGGGCCGAGATGGGTGGAGCCATAGCCGTCGTTGATGTTGATCCCGTCAGGATCGGCGCCGATCACCACAATTTCGGCGCCGGCGTCGGCGAAGACCTGCGGGGAGCAGCCACTGGCGGCGCCGTGCGCACAGTCCAGCACCACTTTCACGCCCTCGAGGCGGTTGGGGAGGGTCTGCAGGAGGTGGACCACGTAGCGATCTTCGGCGTCGGCGAACCGCTGGATCCGCCCGACGTCCCCTCCGGTGGGCCGCAGCGCGGGCCGGGTCAGCTCCAGCTCGATGGCATCTTCAATCTGGTCGTCGAGCTTTTTCCCGCCGCGGGCCAGGAACTTGATGCCGTTATCGGGCGCCGCGTTGTGTGAAGCCGAGATCATGACCCCAAAATCGGCGTCCAGATCGGCTACCAGGAATGCCGCAGCGGGAGTGGGGAGGATTCCGGCGTCGTACACGTCAACCCCGGCACCGGCCAGACCGGCTTCCACCGCCGCAGCAATGAAGTCACCGCTGATGCGGGGGTCCCGCGCGATCACTGCTGTCGGCCGTCTACCCTCGGTCTTGCGGTGGCCCAACACCACTGCAGCCGCCTGAGCCAGCTGCATTGCCAGCTCCGGGGTGATCAGGTCGTTTGCCAGTCCGCGGACGCCGTCGGTCCCAAATAATCTACTCATCGGTGTACATCCTAGTTCAGGGGAATCGATCCCTATCTTAAACACCTAACGCCCGTCCGGTAACCGGACGGGCGTTAGGACCACTGAAGGCCGGGCATCCGAAGTGGAAGCGCGCCGGTCCACGTGGTTGGTTAGCGCTTGGAGTACTGAGGCGCCTTGCGAGCCTTCTTCAGACCAGCCTTCTTACGCTCGATCACTCGTGCGTCACGGGTCAGGAAGCCAGCCTTCTTGAGGATGGCGCGGTTGTTCTCGCGGTCAATCTCGTTCAGGGAACGGGCGACGCCTAGGCGCAGCGCACCGGCCTGGCCGGATGGGCCACCACCGTGGATGCGGGCTACGACGTCGTAGGAGCCAAGGAGGTCAAGGATCTTGAACGGATCGTTGACTTCCTGCTGGTGCAGCTTGTTGGGGAAGTAATCAGCCAGTTCGCGGCCGTTGACAATCCACTTGCCGGTACCCGGTACGAGCCGGACCCGTGCAACTGCTTCCTTGCGACGACCAACGGCTCCGCCGCCAACAGTCAGTGCGGGACGTTCCTTGGCTACAGCCTCGGTGGTCTCGCCGGATTCTGAGGTATAGCTCGTGAGCTCCTCAGTTGGTTCATTCAGCTCTTCAGTGTTCTGAGCCACGGTTCTCCTTGAATTAATTTCTTAGTGTGTGGTGGCCAGGACTACTGGGCGACCTGGGTAATTTCGAAGGTCTTCGGCTGCTGGGCAGCGTGTGGGTGCTCAGCACCGCGGTAGACCTTCAGTTTCCCGATCTGCTGAGCAGCCAGGGAAGTCTTGGGAAGCATGCCTCGGATAGCCTTCTCCACAGCGCGGACTGGATTTTGTTCCAGCAGCTCTGCGTAGTTGACCGACGAGAGGCCACCCGGGAACCCGGAGTGGCGGTATGCACGCTTCTGCTCGAGCTTGGCGCCGGTGAGGGCTACCTTCTCGGCGTTGATGATGATGACGAAATCGCCCATATCCATATGGGGTGCAAAGGTCGGCTTGTGCTTTCCGCGCAGCAGTGTTGCGGTCTGGCTGGCAAGTCGGCCTAGGACAACGTCGGTGGCGTCAATGACGTGCCACTGGCGGTTGATGTCGCCTGGCTTCGGGGTGTACGTACGCACGGTTTTTGCCTTCGTTTCTTGTTCGGTGACGCCTTCGCAACCGGGACTTGAATCCCCGCGCGAAAGCTCAGCTTATGCATGCGCTACCGGAACTTCAGGTGAGGGCTGAAAGCCAGTGATCCCGGATATCTCGGCCATATCCGCGGGCCAGGTGACTCTGCAACCGAGTCGCCACGCGGACATGGACGTATCGAGGTGGGATACGCACAACGACTACCAAGATTAGCGCGAAGCTGTGCCTCAGGTCAAAGCGAGCCCTGCGCTGGCTTATCTCGACGGCGGGAGGTTGCCCTGGTGAAAACGTGGATCCGGGGATTTTGTCGAAAACGGAAACTTAAGGTTAGGTTAGCCTTTCCTAATTGTTCCGGCAGGAAGTGCCGCGGACACACATGTCGATTGGAGTTTCCAGGTGAAGAACATCATGGGCCGGACCGTTGCCCTTCCCGCGGCCGTCATTACGACGGCGCTCGTCCTCGCGGGGTGCGGGACAGCAGCCAGCAGCACCGACGCGACCAGCAAAACGTCGGAGTCAGCTGCCACTGAGCTCACGATTGAACATGCCCAGGGTGAGACCGTCCTGGAGGGGGTTCCTGAAACCGTCGTCACCTTCGACATGGCTTCGCTCGACACACTGGACACCCTCGGGGTGCCTGTCGCCGGACTCCCGCAGGAAAACCTGCCGGATTACCTCGAGAAGTACTCCAGTGCTGACTACCAGAATATGGGAACCCTCTTCGAGCCGGACTACGAGGCGGTCAATGCTGCCGAACCGGACCTTATCATCGTCGCCAACCGGTCCTCAGAGGCGTACGCCGAGCTGAGCAAGATTGCCCCGACCATCGACCTGACCCTGGACTGGGAAGACTATCTGGGAAGCTTCACCCAGAACGTGGAGACGCTCGGCGAGGTCTTCGACAAGACGGCCGAGACGGATGCCGCTCTGGAGGAGGTCTCAGCGAAGATCGACGAGGCGCAGTCCGTGGCAGGGGACGCCGGAACCGGCCTGATCGTCATGACCAGCGCCGGGGAGATTACCGCCTATGGGCCGGGGTCCAGGTTCGGCTGGCTGCACGACGAGCTTGGCCTGGAACCAGCAGTGGCCGACGTCGAGGCGGAAACCCACGGGGATCCGGTATCCAACGAATTTCTGCTCGAAACCAACCCGGACTGGCTCTTCGTCATCGACCGTGATGCAGCGGTCGGCGAGTCCGGTAGTGCCAACGCCCAGGAAGTCCTCGACAACGAGGTAGTTGCCAAAAGCACCGCGTGGAGTGAAGACCAGGTGGTGTATCTGGACCCGGTGCCCTGGTACATCGTCATGAGCGGTCTCACCGCGGTGAACGACATGGTCGATTCCGTTATCGACGGGCTGTCCTAATCGGCCCCCAGGCCCTGCGCACCTCCAGCATGGCCCCGGCCGCTCCCACGGTCCGTCGCCGCGGTCCAGCGCCACTACTGCTGCCCCTCGCCGGGGTGGCCGTAGTGGCGCTGGCGGTCGGCAGCACCTTCATCGGCGTCAGCGACGTCACCCCGGCGAGCCTGCTGCGGGGTGGGGCCGATAGCGAGGCGGCCTTCCTGCTCCTCGCCAGCCGGGTGCCGCGGACCATCGCGCTGGTTTTGACCGGCATTTCCATGTCGGTGGTCGGTCTCATCATGCAGATGCTGGTGCGCAACAAGTTCGTCGAGCCCAGTACCACCGGCACTGCTGAATCAGCTGCCCTGGGATTGCTGGTCGCAACAGTCTTCCTTCCAGAGGTTTCCCTGATGGGGAAAATGCTGGTGGCCGCACTCTTCGCCCTTGCCGGAACCTCCCTTTTTCTGTTGATCCTGCGGCGCATCCCGGTCCGGTCGATCGTGCTGGTTCCCCTGGTTGGCATCATGCTGGGCGGCATCATCGGTGCGGTGACCACCTTCTATGCCTACCGCCTTGACCTGCTGCAGACCCTCGGCGTGTGGATGACCGGTGATTTCTCGGGAATCCTCAGGGGCCGGTACGAGCTTCTCTGGGTTGCCTTCGCCATGACGGTCATTGCCTACCTGGCAGCCAACCGATTCACCGTCGCGGGGTTGGGACAGCAGTTCACCAACAACGCTGGACTCAATTACGGGCGCCTGCTGATCTTTGGTCTGGTGATCGTGTCGGTCGTCAGCGCCGTCGTCGTCGTCACGGCCGGCGTCATTCCGTTTCTGGGGCTGGTCGTACCCAACGTCGTCAGTCTGATGATGGGAGACAACGTCAGGAACTCGATGCCCTGGGTCGCGGTCCTGGGAGCCGGGTTTGTCCTTGTCTGCGACATGATCGGGCGCCTGGTGCGTTTCCCTTACGAGATACCGTTGGGCGTCGTCGTCGGCGTGGTGGGGGCTGCAATCTTCCTTTACCTGCTTTTGAGGAGCCCTGGCCGTGTCCACTAAATCGGTAGCTTCGCCTCCGCGAGCGCCCGGGAGTTGTCGGCCCAACCGACCAGCCGCAGTGCTCGTGGTCCTGAGTTTGCTGGCCCTCGGGTGCATCGTCTGCTTCCTCACCGTGGGAATCGTTGGCAGCTGGGATTTTGCAGTGCCGTTCCGCGCGCGGAAAGTCGCAGCCATGACGCTCGTGGCCATCGCCGTCGGCGTCTCAACGGTCCTCTTCCAGACCGTCACCAACAACCGGATCCTGACCCCGTCCATCATGGGCTTCGATGCGCTCTATGTGCTGATCCAGACGTTGATTGTCTTCAGCTTCGGTGCCCTGACCCTCGCAACAATCGATGACCGGCTGAAGTGGGTCGTGGAGGTGGGCGCGATGGTCCTGTTCTCTACCCTCCTCTTTCGTTGGCTGTTCTTCGGGGCACGGCGCAGCCTGCATCTGATGATCCTGGTTGGGATCATCCTCGGGGTGCTCTTCCGAAGCATCTCCGGATTCATCCAGCGGATGCTCGACCCCGCAGCCTTCGCCGTGCTGCAGGACTCGTTTTTCGCAAGCTTCAACGCGGTGAACGAGGAGCTCATTGTCATCTCCGCGGTAGCGGTTCTGATCTGCCTGTTGGTCGGAGTCCGGCTGCTCCCAGTCTTCGACGTCCTGGCGCTGGGCGAGAACCACTCAATAGGTTTGGGCGTCAACCACCGACGGACCGTGATGACCGTATTGGTCTTAATCGCCGTCCTGGTTTCAGTGTCCACCGCACTGGTCGGGCCGATCACCTTCTTTGGGCTGATTGTCGCAAACCTCGCGTATGCGCTTACCGGATCCAGCCGGCACCGCGTGGTGCTGCCCGGAACGGTCCTGCTGGGCATCATTGCTCTCGTTGGTGGTCAGCTCATTCTCGAGCAGGTCTTCGGCTTCAATACGGCACTGGGCATCATCATCGAGTTTGCTGGCGGAATTTTGTTCGTCATTCTCCTGATCAGAAAGGGACCCCGATGATCACGTTACGAGGGGTAACAAAAAGCTACGGCTCGCAGGCAGTTGTCGACGGCGTCGATCTGGACCTCGGTCGGATTGGGGTCACGTCAATCATTGGCCCCAACGGCGCCGGCAAGTCGACGCTGCTCTCGATCGTTGGACGTCTGTTGTCGATGGATCATGGCACTGTCGAAATTGATGGGCTGGACATCAGGACGACGTCGGGCAGGGTCCTGGCGAAAAAGATTGCCATGCTGCATCAGGACAACCACCTCACTGCACGCCTGACGGTGGGCGAACTCGTGGCTTTCGGACGCTACCCACACTCCCGGGGGCGACTCACCAACGATGACAAGAAACGGATTGACGAGGCCCTGCGTTACCTCGATCTGACGGCACTTCAGTTTCGCTTCCTCGACGAGCTGTCTGGTGGGCAGCGACAGCGGGCGTTCATCGCGATGGTGCTGGCGCAGGACACCGACTATGTCCTTCTCGATGAGCCGCTGAACAACCTGGATCTTCGGCATGCTGTTGAAATCATGCGCCTGCTGCGCCGGGCCGCCGATGACATGGGTAAGCGGGTGGTTCTGGTCATGCATGACATCAATTTCGCTTCGGTCTATTCGGACGAGATCGTCGCGATGGCCAGCGGAAGGATCATCCACCAGGGCCCGGTTGAGACCATCATGCGGCCCGAGATACTTTCCGCCATCTACGAGACGCCGATCGATGTGCAGAGCATCGATGGGAAACTGATTAGTTTGCATTACACCTGATTTTGAGACCTAGCTCCCCCGACAAGTCGGAGATCCGGGAACATCGCTCCTGGTCATGGAAGGACATAGCACCGTACTTAGACGCAGGTTTCCGCTTGGTGTCGCCCGATTGGCCCAGCTAATCCGCAGTATCGGCAACCTCTGCGCAGGGTTTACGCAGGATAAGAAAAGCACCCGTATTCAAGGAGTTGCTAATGCTACTTTCTATCCAGCGTCGGTTCTCATCCGGCGTACCGTTTACCTCATTCCCAGGAGCATTACATGGTCTCTCTCTTTGCCACCCTGCACGTCCTTGGCATCAAAGCCACCGAACGCCTTCGCCGCGAACAGACCGGCGCAACCGCCGTTGAGTACGCCCTGATGGTTGGGCTCATCGCGGTTGTCCTGATTGGTGGGCTTACCGTATTTGGCCCCCAACTCAGCACCTTCTTTAATGGGCTTGGCGGCCGACTCGGCATCCTGCCAACGACTTAAGAGACTGCTCAAATCCACCCCGCTGGGCACGGCGACACATCAACAAAGGGTGCGGCAGCGGCGCGTTTGCGCCGCTGCCGCCTGTACTCTACGGAAGATCTAATGAAACGGTTGCGTTCCGAATCCGGTGCCGCCGCGGTGGAATTTGCCTTAGTCGTTCCGATGCTGCTCGTGATCCTACTTGGAATCGTTGAGTTTGGGCGGGTATTCAACGCCCAAATTCAGGTGACTTCCGCGGCCAGGGAGGCCGTTCGGGTGATGGCTATCCAAAAGGATGCAGACGTGGCAGTTTCCACCGCCATCTCGTCTGCTCCCGGGCTAAACCCAATCCTTGACCCGGCTCAGGTCTTTGTTACACCATGCACAACCTCCAGTGATACGACAGTCACAATTACATACACGATCGATCTACTTGCTGGTCTTTTCGCTGATGCGATCCCACTTACTGGAAGAGGTGTCATGCGATGCGGAGGCTGAAGAACGAGGCAGATGGCGCGATAGCCGTCATGACAGCACTACTCATGGTCTTGGTACTCGGTATGACTGCCCTCGTGATCGATGTGGGCATGCTTTACTTCGAACGCGCTCAATTGCAGAACGGGGCTGACGCTGCTGCCCTAGCAATCGCTCAGGATTGTGCATATCAGGACTTATGCGACCCTATTCTTGCGGCAGCCACCGCAACAGACCTCGCTGGTGCGAATGCTAACGATTCACGCGCTGCCGCGGTGGCCGATCTCTCAATTGCAAACTCCGTCGTCGTGACCACCACCACGTTGACGCCGACCGGCCAGCCAGCCGTCCAGCACTGGTTCGCCCCCATCCTTGGAATTAGCTCGACCGCGGTAGGCGCACGCGCCACGGCCTCTTGGGGCAGCCCCTCAAAGGCAACGGTGTTCCCCTTTACCGCCCCCAAATGCCTCTTTGATCAGACACCGTCAGATCAAGAGATCTGGATTACCGTCGACTCAACATGTATCGATGCGTCGGGAAAGTCCCTCCCCGGAGCTTTCGGCTGGCTTGAGGAAAGCGAGAAGAAGAGCTGCAGCGCCTCCGTTGATGTCGATGAAGTGATTGCCGGCCAACCTGGCAAGAGCGCCCCCCAGAACTGCGACATTGACGGCAAGACTATTCTATTGCCTGTCTATGTCGAGAAGTCAGGCAATGGCAGCCATGTGGAATATTCAGTGGATGGATTTGCAGCCTTCTACGTCACTGCTCACAGCTGGCCCAACGATAAGCATCCCGATCAACCGGCGGCAGGAATCCGGGGCAAGTTCATCACCCTGGTATCGCTCGAAGACCTTGAATCATTCGGTGTTGAGGAACTCGGCGGCGACGAGTTGAATGCCTTTTTTGTCACGCTAAGCCAGTAGGGATACCACGGTGAAGAGTCGAATTATCGGTGCCATAGCAGCTGTCTTACTTGCAGTTGTGGGGGCCATTCTGCTCGTGCAGTACGTCAGCACATCCGAGCAGCGTGCCTTTGCTGGCACTGAGACACAGTCAGTTTTGGTAATCCGAGACGGTCTTACTGTCCCGGAAGGCGCGCCTGCAGAAAGTCTGATCGACTTTGTAGACGTCGAATCTGTACCAACGAAGGTCGTACCCACAGACGCAATTGCCAGCCTAGAAGAAGTAGCTGGATTGGTTACAAGTACCCAGCTGATGGCAGGCGAACAGGTACTCCGCACGAGGTTCGTGGATCCGGCGGAAGCCAGTGTGGACGAAAAGGTGGCCGTACCGGAAGGGATGCAGGAAGTGACTATTCTCCTCGAACCCCAACGGGCAGTCGGCGGTCAAATAGTTCCCGGCGACACAGTGGGGGTTTTCATCTCGTTGGATGGGGGTGGCGAAGTCAATCCTCTGGCGGTTACGCACCTAACCTTGCACAAAGTGTTGGTTACCAGCATTCAGGGGCTGCCAGAGCAAGCTGAGGAATCGAATGCGACCGCTTCCACCCCCATTCCGGCCGGAAGCTTGCTTGTGACTCTGGCACGCCCCGTTATGGACGCGGAGAAAATCGTCTACGGTCAAGAATTCGGCAGAATCTGGCTCTCCAAGGAGCCTGCCACCGCTACCGAAGACGGCGCGAGGCGGATCACCGCAGACGAGATCTACGAATGAGCCGCTACGCAATAGTCACTACCGCACCAGAGTTTCACCAGCGGCTGAAGGAAGCAGCATCGGGCGCCCTGGAAGGTGAAATTCATGCTTGGGTCGGTGGCGGCTTCCCTTCAGGATCCCGGGAACTAGTGGACCAACTTCCCGATCCCCGACTATTGGATGTTCTGATACTGGGGCCGGGAGTTCCACTCGACGATGCTCTTGCACTGGCTGACCAGTTCGAAGTGCAGTTCCCCGAGGTCAGCGTGCTTCTGGCGACCACGCCGAGCCCCTCCGTCGTGCTCAGCGCTATGCGCGCCGGGATCCGGGACGTAGTAGAACCCGAAGCTGATGTGGCAGACCTGAGCGTCCTACTTCATCGAGCCACCCGCAGTGCCGCCATTCGCCGCCGTGCTGCCAGTCTTTCCTCCGGAGAGTCAAGCAGTTCGGCTAATGGCAGGGTTATTGCAGTTGTATCGCCCAAGGGTGGTGCGGGCAAGACCACTGTTGCCAGCAACCTCGCGGTTGGGTTGGCTGGCACTGCTCCCCATGCCACTGTGCTGGTAGATCTTGACCTGCAGTTCGGCGACGTGGCGAGTGCCCTGTCGATCTCGCCGGACCATTCAGTGACCGACGCTGTCCATGGACCGGCCAGACGCGACACGATGGTCTTGAAGTCCTTTCTCAGCGCCCACCCGACCGGGCTCTTCGCTCTCTGCGCCCCGGATCTTCCTGACTCGGCGGACGACGTTACCGGTGAGGATGTGGCACACCTACTTGATCAATTGGCGAGCCAATACCGCTATGTCATAGTCGATACGTCGCCGGGCCTTTCAGACCATACTCTGGCGACGCTGGATAAGGCCACCGACTACGTGTTCGTCAGCGGAATGGACGTGCCGAGCGTACGCGGGCTAAGGAAGGAACTTGACGTGCTGAAGGAGCTGGGACTAACTCCGATTCACCGGCACATAGTGCTCAACAGTGCAGACCAACGCGACGGGTTGACGCTCGCCGATGTAGAGGCGACCTTGGGAACAAAAGTAGATATTGTCATCCCCTCGTCACGGCCTGTCCGGATTTCGACCAACCAAGGTCTGCCACTCCTGCAAGGGAAGAAGAGGGATCCCGCCTCGAAGGCCCTTCGGAGGCTGCTTCTCCGTTTCAACCCTCCGGCGGCCGTCAGCCCCAAAGGACGGGGACGCCACCGGGGAGGTAAATCATGAATCTCGCACAACGCCTAGATGCTGCGCGACGATCGTCAGGCGGATCGCCCAGCCCTCTTCTGGACCAAGAGGGACCCCCACCGGATCAACCAAGAACTGCAATAGCACCGACCAAGCTGACGGGTAGCCAATCATCTCGGCCCAGCAAGCCGGCTGCAGCGGCGGCGGCGCCCCCGGCAAGGGACGCGCTCGCGAAGTTGAAGGACAGGGCAGGAACCATCTTGTTCGAGCGCCTGGGTAACAGGCTGCTCGACTCTGCGCTCACGGAGGAACAACTTCACGCTTTAGTACAAGAAGAGCTGACCCAGGTGGTCGAGGAGGAGGAAGTTCCTCTCTCAAAGGAGGAACGGCAGCGGCTCATACGTGGGGTAAGCGACGACGTGTTGGGCTATGGTCCGCTGCAACATCTGCTTGATGACGAGGACATCACTGAAATCATGGTCAACGGACCGAACATGATCTACGTCGAACACAAGGGGAAGCTGACCCGCAGCGGAGTGCGGTTCGCTTCAGAAGAACACCTTCGGAAAGTCATTGAACGTATCGTCTCCCGGGTGGGACGCCGAATCGATGAATCGTCGCCACTGGTGGACGCACGTCTGGCAGATGGCTCCCGCGTCAACGCGGTAATACCTCCGCTGGCCGTCAACGGCTCATCCCTAACCATCCGCAAATTCGCTACGGATCCGTTTCAGGTTCACGACCTGATCGGTTTCGGGACCCTGTCACCGGACATGGCTGAATTGCTGGATGCCTGCGTCAAAGCCCGCCTGAACATCATCGTTTCGGGAGGCACCGGCACCGGTAAAACGACCTTGCTGAATGTCCTGTCCTCCTTTATCCCCGAGGGCGAAAGGATTGTCACCATTGAAGACGCGGTCGAGCTGCAACTGCAGCAGGACCATGTGGTGCGGCTAGAGAGCAGGCCCACCAATATCGAAGGCAAAGGCGAAATCACTATTCGGGACCTGGTACGCAACTCACTAAGAATGCGTCCAGACCGCATCGTAGTTGGCGAGGTTCGCGGTGGCGAAACGCTAGACATGCTCCAAGCTATGAACACCGGGCACGATGGCTCTTTGTCCACCGTGCACTCAAACTCTCCACGGGATGCAATAGCACGCCTTGAAACCCTAGTGCTTATGGCAGGTATGGACCTTCCTTTACGGGCGGTCCGCGAACAGATAGCCGCCGCGGTCGATGTGATCGTCCAGCTCACCCGACTGCGTGATGGCACCAGACGGGTTACGCACGTGACGGAGGTACAAGGCATGGAAGGTGAGATAGTGACCCTCCAGGATGCCTTCGTCTTCGACTATAGCGCCGGTCTCGATTCCAGCGGTCGCTTCCTCGGAACGCCGGTAGCAACCGGGGTGAGGCCCAAGTTCACTGACAAGTTCAGAGATCTAGGCATAGAACTCTCGCCCAGTGTTTTCGGCTCCCCGCTGAATGGCAGGAACGACCGGTGACGACCGACCCACCGGTCACCCAGCTGATCCTAGGGATAGCGGCATGCTTCGCCGCACTAGCCGCGGCAATATTTCTCGTACTTATTCCGCGGAGACCCAAAAACGCATTGAACCGTAGCAGGACATCCGCAGCACCGGCCTCAACTCAGTTAACCCAATTGGCTTCGCTGACAACAAGAATGATTGACAGGCTCCTCAAACGTCGAAATCTTATGGCCGGAATGGCCGGCAGGCTCGAGGACGCCGGACTAAAGATTCGACCTGCAGATTTTATCGTGTTAACCGGTGTAGGGGCACTTCTCGCCGCATGCGTCGGCCTAATCTTGTCCGGGTCCCTCATCGCGATGATCTTTGCGGTGGCGGTACCGCTTATAGCCAAAGTGACCCTCGGGTTCCTAATCTCGCGACGCCGTAAGCAGTTTGCCGATCAGCTTGACGATACCTTGCAACTGCTCGCTGGGGGGCTGCGGGCGGGTCATAGTCTACTTCGCGCCATAGATGCCGTCTCAGCTGACTCGGAGGAACCAACCGCTGAAGAGTTCACACGAATCATCAACGAGACGCGGCTCGGTCGGGACCTCGGCGAAGCACTCGATGATGCATCCTTGCGGATGCAGTCCGAAGACTTTTCCTGGGTCGCCCAGGCTATTGCAATCCACCGCGAGGTAGGTGGGAATCTCGCTACCGTCTTAGATCAGGTGGGTCAGACCATCCGGGAACGTAATCAAATTCGACGTCAGGTAGTTGCTCTCGCTGCCGAAGGCAAACTTTCGGCCCTAATTCTGATGGGACTGCCATTCGTGCTCGGTGGTGTGCTGCTGCTGATCAGTCCCGGCTATATGGACCCGTTGCTCCAACATCCAATCGGATTCATTCTGATGGGGGCCTCGGTAATCTTGCTCATCGTTGGTGCGATCTGGCTAAAGAAGGTCATCTCAATCAAGTTTTAGTCACCAAGCAGATCACATCTGGCCCTAGGAAGAAAACAGTCATGCCACCTCTAGTAATCTTTGCAATCTGCGCAATCCCGACGGCTTTTCTGTTGTTTGCTTGGTCCATATTCGGGGTCCGGGCGCCGGGTCGAAAGGGCATGCAGACCAACCTTCAAAGAGGCTTCGTTGGAGAAATTGGGGTAAAGAAGCGGAGCAACAGTCGAATCGAGGCTATTGCGAGCCGATTTACACCGGATCTTCTTGTCGCGAAACTCGATCGCCAACTCGCTCTCGCGGGACGTCCACCAACCTGGCCGCTGAGACGGCTCGTAACGGCCAAAATTGCACTTGGTAGTTTGGCGGCCATTTTCGGGGCTCTTTACCTTGGTGCGAATCCTGGCGGCAAAAGCATACTGCTGGTCCTAGCGGCCACCGGCGTCGCCTACTTCGTGCCCGACTTGCTGGTCTACAGCAAGGGAACCGAACGCCAAACTGCAATCGCGCTTGAGCTGCCCGACACTCTCGACCAGATGACCATTGCAGTCGAAGCGGGGCTGGGATTCGATTCGGCCATGGCGCGTGCAGGACAGAACGGGAAAGGTCCGCTTGCAGCCGAGTTGGTCCGCACCCTCCAGGACATGCAGTTGGGTATGGGCCGACGCGACGCGTACACTGCACTGCTCGCCCGGACGAACACCCCTGACCTTCGAAAGTTTGTCAACGCGATTGTGCAGGCTGACCGTTACGGCATATCGATCTCGGCTGTGCTTAGGGTGCAGGCAAGCGAGATGAGAGTGAAACGGCGTCAACGCGCAGAAGAAAAAGCCATGCAGATCCCAGTAAAAGTGCTATTCCCTTTGATGGTCTGCATTCTGCCGGTGTTGTTTATTGTCTTGCTCGGACCCGCAGGGATTAATGTCTTCCTCACCGTAACTCAATAGCCGCTTGCGCCTGGTGCGCGGCGAACCACGCGGGCACCTGATCCGCTGGCAGAGCCGGCGACCACAGGTACCCCTGCGCAATGGGCACCTGCATCCGGGACAGCTCGTCCAGTTGCTCAGCGGTCTCCACCCCTTCAGCCACTACCCGTAGCCCCAGAGCCTGCCCCATCGCGGCAATGGCTTCCACAATCGGGCCAGCGTGCACGTCGCTACCACCCAGACCGTCGATGAATGACCGGTCAATTTTCAATGATGTGACGGGAAAGCGTCTGAGATAACTCAATGAGGAGTAGCCTGTCCCGAAGTCATCAACGGCAATGCCAATCCCGAGGCTGCGGAGTTTGGTCAGCGTTTTTAGTGACTGGTCGGCGTCGCCCATCAGGACAGATTCGGTGATTTCCAGGATCACTGCCGACGGTTCAATCCCCGCCGCCCGAATGGCGGCGCCCACTGCTGAGTGAAGGCCTGCGTCCTGCAGTTGCCGCGCCGAAAGATTCACCGCCATCCGCCATTCTTCCGCACCGGGCAGGTTCGCCTTCCACCACTTCACCTGCTGGAGAGCCTGGTTGAGCACCCATAACCCGATCGGAACAATCTGACCGGTTTCTTCAGCGACCGGAATGAACGAGTCAGGCCCAATCAGCCCGTGTTCCGGGTGTTGCCATCTCACCAGGGCTTCAAATCCAACTGGTTTACCGTTCGCCACATCGATCACCGGTTGGTAATGAACCTGCAATTGATCGCGTTCGATTGCACGCGGCAGTTCCGTCTCGACGGCCAGCCGCAAAGCCGCTCGCCGGTGCATTGCCTCATCAAAGACGATTGCCTTGTTCCTCCCGCTCACCTTGGCCCGATACATCGCGGCATCGGAATTGTGCAGCAGGGATTCCGGGGTGTCATCGACAGAGGAGATCGCGATGCCGATACTGACATCCACGAACACTTCCCGGTCCAGAAGCTCAAACGGTATTTGCACTGCTGCACGGATCCGGCGGGCGAGTTTCGTCGCGCTATCCTCGGTCATATCCGCGCAGACAATGACGAACTCGTCACCAGCGAAACGGGCCAGTGTGTCCTCAGGTCGAACAGTGCCCAGCAACCGGGACGACAGCTGGACCAAAAGGCTATCCCCTGCAGCGTGGCCCAGTCCGTCGTTGATGACCTTGAAACGGTCCACGTCGAGGAAGAGCACTCCAACTTGTGAGCCTCTCAGCGCGCACTCGGCCAGAGCCTCCTGAATGCTCTCCGTGAGCAGCGCCCGGTTCGCCAGGCCGGTCAGCGGGTCCCTGAACGCCAGCCGTTCTAGCGCCTGTTCCCCCAGCTTCCGCTCGGTAATATCCAGCGCCGTCCCCAACATCTTGACCGGCTCGCCGTCGTCGTCCCGCTCAAGAACTGCCCTGGCGTAAACCCATCGCACGTCCGCGCCCTGGCCTCCCACACGGTAGGTGAAGTCGACTGACATCCCACGGTCCATAAAGTCCTTCCACAGGAGGGCAATACGGTCGCGGTCCTCCGGGTGCACCGCACTCAACAGTGGCCCGCGCGCGCCCTCCGCCGTAACCGGCAGCCCATGGATTCTGCAATATTCGTCAGACCGCCAGACCCGGTCGGCATGGGCATCCCACTCCACGGACCCAACGTGGGCCATTTCCTGGGCAGCTGCAAGCCGGTCCCGCTCCAGTTCAGAAGCGGCGCGCAGCCTGTTGATTTCAGACACATCACGGGCGACCGCAGATGAACCGACCAATTGTCCCTGCTCGTCATACATCGGGGATAGCGTGAGCGAAATGTCCAACACCGATCCGTCTTTCCGCATCCCCCGAACCAGCTGGCCGATGACGGGCTCCCCCCGCCGGAGCTTGTCGCGTAGCTCCTCGTCCGCACCGGAACGTTCCTCCGGCGAGAGCATCAGCACGCTACGGCCAATCGCTTCCTCCGGCGAATAACCGTAGATCCGCTCAGCTCCTGCATTCCAACTAGTGATAATCCCCTCGAGGGTTGCACCGTTTATCGCATCGTTCGAGAATTCGACCAGACTCGACAGCCGGCCCATTTCAGCCTGGGCGCGATTCGATTCGGTCGTGTCCGTGGAGACATCAATCACCGCAATTACCTGCCCGGCTTTGTCATAGAGCGGGGTGATTGTCGAGTAAACGGACAGGCGTCGACCGTTTCTGTGCTTGGTCCAGTGCTCACCAGACCACGGCTTTCCGGACGATACCTGGGCAATGATCGCCGCGGCTCTGGTGCCGTTGTCGAACAGGGCGAGATCCGCGAAGTGCCGCCCAACCGCATCCCCCGCGCTCCACCCCAGCATCTGCGCCGAGGCATCGTTCCAATAGGTAATCCGCCCTTGTAAATCAATTGCGACTACTGATTGCCCGACGGCGTCGAGCAGCGACGCTTGGAAGGAGCTTTCCAGCTGGGCCACTCGCTGCGGCGTAATGTCGATGTGGGTGACGACCAGACCGCCGCTGTCACTCCTGCAGATGCGCGTGCGAATCCAGCGTTCACCGCCCTGAGACGGATACTCAAGTGCAAGGTTTTGATGGACCCCGCTCAGGACAGCGTGGAGACCAGTTGAAACCTCGACAGCGGCGCTATCACCTTCCGCCGCCGCCGCGACACACTCCGTCAGGTAGGACACCCCGGCGACCGGTGCTGCGATACCGGCGAAGGGCTGAGAGAAACGCTCCCATTCCCGATTCACCGCCGAGATCACGCCATCCACATCGAGTACCGCTACCGCCACCGGGAGCGCGTCAAGGGTTTCACGCAATCCTGCCCGCGGCCGCTGCGCGGGATTGCCGTCGGCCGGGACCGAGGGTCGGTACGTGGTCATCATCACAGCCTATGCCAACCACTGGTCGGGCCTACCATAAACGGACCAGGCAAAGGAATAACGCAGCTTTTGCGCAGTGTAACCCAAACTATTGACCGAAATAAAGGCGATCGAAGTACTCTCAATAAATGATCCCTGCAAATTGCGCCGTGCCTAAAGCGGTGAGGACGGTTTACACGGTGGCGGAATCTACCGCACCAATCGCTCAGTGCTGCCCCTGATATTTTCTCCACAGGGCCGCGTCCCCCTCATCGATCAAAACACCTTACTGGCCCTTGCAGATCAGCTCGAAAACCCGTCGGCCGTCAAGGCATTCATCCTCGACTTCATCCATGTTTGGGATGAAAGGTTTATCCGGCTGGCGGACACCGTTTCCCGTGGTGACCACGCCGCCGCTATGGAAGCGGTGCTGAGCGTCAGAACCAGCGCGATGATGGTCGGGGCAGCGCGGCTCGCCAGCCTGGCTTCCGCCCTTGAGGAATCAGTCCGGCTCAACGACCTGATCGAAGCCGCCGACATCCTTCCGCTCGTGGAAGCGTGCGGCATCCAAACGATCCGCGAACTGGCTCTTTGCTCTGAGGCTGTTCCCGGGTAGAACGAATGATGGCCGCTGGATCAGGTTCGCTTGGGCGCCAACCTGTAGCCAACCCCGCGGACGGTCAACAGCCACCTGGGTTCGCGCGTATCCTCGCCCAGCTTCCGGCGGAGATTGCCCATATGGACCTCTACCGCCCGCTCGTCGGCATCACTGATATAGGCGTCGTCCCGGTAGTGGTGACCCCTGACAACCCGGACCAGATTCGCTTTGGTACGGACTGATCCGCCGCTTCGCAGGAGATCGTGCAGCAAGTCGAACTCACTGCGTGTGAGGCTGAGTTTGTTCCCCGCCAACGTCGCGGTCCGCGTTTCGTGGTTGAGCGCCAGCCCATTGTGCAGCAGTACCCCGGGTTCCCCTTCGTCGGGAGTCGGAGCGCTGCCCTCCCCTGTTGCATCGGGGTTCCGTGGCCTACGGAGCATTGCGGCTATCCGCGCCCGAAGTTCCCGTGGTCGGAAAGGTTTGGTGATGAAATCATCCGCACCTGATTGCAGTGCAGTAAGGGTATCCAGTTCGTCGGTTCGAGCCGTAAGCATCAGAACGTAGCAATTACTCGACTGCCGGATCCTGCGGAGCACCTCGTACCCGTCGATATCCGGAAGGCCCACATCGAGGGTCACAATGGTCGCGTGATGTTTGCCGACCAGCTCGACCCCTTCGCGGCCGGAGCCCGCCGAATGAACTTCAAATCCAGACTGGGTCAGGACAGCATCGACCAGGTTTCGCACATCGGCATCGTCTTCGATAACCACTGCAACTCCGGGATCGCTCATATCATTCCCTATTGTCGGCTCGTCTGGCCACTAGGCCATTGGGCTGTAAAGGATACGTCCCCCCGCATTTCACAATACTTCCGTTCGGTCCCCCAGCATACTCTTTGCAGTGGAGTCTGCTCGGTTTGAATCCGCAGACCGTCTCGACTGCGTATCAATATGCGAGATTCCCGGTGCGAGGGTAGGCAACTCCGATTGTTGGGAGATAATGGGCGCATGCGTTACGACGGCTCGGGGAAGCCGACAACCGAATACTCTCGCCATGATTCCGGAAACTCGGCTACGCCTGAGCGCTTGTGGCTGCCCGGATTCGGACGGTTCGAAGGGGGCTTCAACCCTCGTAAAAAGGCGGCAATGCACCAATTGCCCCTGACGATTGCGGTCGTAATCATTGCCGGGACCGCACCGCTATTGAATCCGGATTTACTGCTGAGCGGACTCTTTCTCACAGGACTATTCCTGACCATTGCTCTTTTCGCGGCGTGTTTCCTGGTTCCATGGGGGCGCCTACCAACAGGGGCAATGCTTGCCATCCCCATCCTGGATTTTGTAGCCATTTTGCTCTGCCGGAACGGCGCCGTCGACATCGTCCCTGGCCTGGGCGCGCTTGCGGCCTTCCCTGTCGTCTGGCTGGCTGCGTCCGGTCTGATGCCCCTGCTGGCCGCGATAGTCAGCTTCGTTGGACCCTACCTCATTGTCCTTTTCCCCTATTTGCTGGACTCCACCACCACTTATGCATCCCTGGTGGACACCCTGTTGCTCCCGACCATGACGCTGGCCCTTTTCCTCGTGATGAGAGTCCTCACGCTCCAGATGCGGATGCAACGGCTGGAGTTACAGCAAAAGGCCGATGAGGTGTTAGCCCTTGAGGCTCAGAGTGGTGATCGCGAGAGACTGCTCGCTGCCATCCTCGACACGGTCGACGTCGGCGTCCTCGCCGTCGATACGGAAGGAAGGACCTTGCTGTCCAACCGGCAGCAGCAACTGTTCCAGCAGGGAGCGTCCTCCCAAGACTGCGACGAAGACATCAGGTTCTTCGGAAGCAAGGGATCCACTCCCCTACCCGAATCGCTGCACCCCATTCGACGGGCCGCCGAGGGCGAATCCTTCTCCAATAACCTTCTCTGGTTCGGCGAGGGAGACTGTCAACGGGCGGTGTCCACAGCAGCCCGGCCGATGACTGGTAACGGCGGGGAGTTCACCGGCTCAGTCATCGTCTTCACGGACGTCACCGACCTGGCGAAGGCGCTGACGGTGAAGGAGGATTTCGTCTCCAATGTCACGCACGAGTTCAGCACACCGCTCACTTCCATTCTCGGCCATCTCGACCTGGTACTCGAGTCCCCGGACGTCCTGACCCCGCATACCCGGGAGTCCCTGGGCATCGCCAGACGGAACGCTGAACGCCTCTCCATCCTGGTTTCGGACCTCCTGTCGGCAGCCTCCGCTTCGATCAACCTGCATGCCAAGCCGACCGAGCTGACGGCTCTTCTGACCTCCCGGATACGGTCGGCCCGGACGCACGCGACCAACGCCGGAATCACACTCGTTTCGGAGGTACCTCAGTGCCTGTGGGCCATCGCCGATCCAATGAGGATGGGCCAGGTGGTAGATAACCTGCTCTCGAACGCCATCAAATACTCGCCCGATGGTGGAGCCGTCACTGTCCGGGCACATGCGGGAGAGGGAAAGGTCCTGCTGGAAGTCGAGGACTGCGGAATAGGTATGACCCCGGACGAGACAGCGCTGATTTACGGTCGGTTTTTTCGCGCTCACAGCGCAAGGGAATCGGCGATTCCCGGGGTCGGTTTGGGCCTGGCCATCACCAAGGCAATTGTCGAAGGCCACGGCGGCACGATTCATTGCTCGAGCTCACTCGGAACCGGTACAAAGTTCACTGTCAGTCTGCCAACAACCATGGCCCATGCGCCGGCAGTCGTTGGCTGACCGGATGCCGATGAGGGAATCTGTTGGCAGCGAGGTCCTGGCTTTGCCACGCGCTGCCCGCATCGTGACCGTGGCTGTGACGGCGTTGCTGGCCGGACTAGTTCTCCTGCGGTTCGGGTGGGCACCCGAGACCCCTTCGTTCCTTGTGCTGCCCCTGTTCGGGGTAGTGCTGGCCATGATCGATCTGCGCACAAGGCTCCTGCCGAACGCGCTCTTGCTGCCGTTCGCGGCCACCACGCTGGTCCTTCTCCTAGCGTCCAGTGGCCTGTCCGGCGACTGGAACCGGCTGGCCGGCGCGGCCCTCGGCGGTGTTGCCATGTTCGGCATCTACCTTGTGCTTGCACTTGTTTCACCGGGCAGCCTCGGGATGGGCGACGTAAAGCTCGCCGCGGTGCTTGGTCTCTACGGGGGTTATGCCGGAATGACCACCTGGTTGGCAACGCTGCTCGGCGGCTTCCTCATCGGCGGCCTTATCAGTGTGTTCCTGCTTCTCTTCACCAAAGCGTCGGCCCGTTCGGTTTTCCCGTTTGGACCGCCGATGCTCGCCGCGTGCTTCGCTGCGATCGTCGCGTTCGGCTAATGCCGTAGCGCGGTGACGCTGCCGTCTCGGCGCGCACGGGTCTCCTCAGCGCGGGAGCCAATGCCGTCGTCGTCGGGGTACCGGACCTCTTCGAGGACCAGCGGGTGAGGGGCAGCGAGCACGGACCGCGCCTCCTTGCTGCGCGCGGTGAGCCGTTCGAAGAGCCACTCGGGGTCTTTCTCCCCCACACCCACACGCAACGTTGAGCCGATAAGCCCTCGCACCATGTTGTGGCAAAAGGCGTCAGCCTGAATGGCCGCGGTGATGACGCCGTCGTCGCCGCGGCTGAAGTCGAACCGCTGCAGCTCGCGGACAGTTGTCGCGCCGGGCCGCGGTTTCACAAAGGAGCGGAAGTCCTGCAGGCCGAGTAGCAGCCGGGCGCCGTCGTTCATCCGGTCGACCTGCAGCTCGTCGGGGTGCCAGAGCGTCACGCCGCGGACCAAGGGGTCCCGCAGTTCGGGACGGTCGGCGATCCGGTAGCTGTAACGACGCCACAGCGCCGAGAACCTGGCATCGAACCCGGTGGGGGCCAGCCCTACCTTGAGAACGACGACAGCGGGCACCTGGTGGCGCTGCCGGTCGACTTTGTTGAGTTCACGGCTGATCGTGGCTCCCAGCCTGCGCATCATTGCCGTTTCCGGGGTCATCTCCTTGCCGCGGCTGAGACCAAACCATTCCGCTGGGGTGAGATCCACATGAGCCACCTGACCGCGGGCGTGGACGCCGGTATCGGTGCGCCCCGCGACCGTCAGCCGAGCGGGACGGCGCAACAGCGTTGCGAGCCCTGCCTCGACCGCTCCCTGTACGGTGAGCAACCCAGGTTGCAGGGCCCATCCGGAGAAGGACGCTCCATCGTAGGCAAGATCGAGCCGGACACGCAAAAGCCCGCTGTCCTCACGAAGGACAGCGGGCTTTTGCTCAGTCATGGTGCTTATTCAGATGCGGAAGAATTACTTCTTGCCGTCGTCTTCGGTGGTGCCTTCTTCGACTACAACAACCTCATCGGCGCCGGCCTCGGCGCTGACGTTGGTGTCCTCAGCGGCGACCTCTTCGGCCGACGATGCTGAATCTGCTGAATCTGCTGAATCGACCGAGTCAGCTGACTCTGGCGAATCCGCTGAATCCGCTGACTCTGGTGAGTCTGCCTCTACCGGAGCGGCTGGAGCTGCGTTCGCCTTGGACTGCTCGGCTTCTGCAACGACTGACTGCTTCGCTGACATTGGCTCCAGAACCAGTTCGATGACGGCCATCGGGGCGTTGTCGCCCTTACGGTTACCGATCTTGGTGATGCGGGTGTAGCCACCTTCGCGCTCGGCAACGGCAGGAGCGATGTCCGTGAACAGCTCATGGACGATGCTCTTGCTGCTGATGACGCCCAGGACGCGACGACGTGAGGCGAGATCGCCCTTCTTCGCGAAGGTGATCAGGCGCTCGGCGTAGGGGCGAAGCCTCTTCGCCTTGGTCACCGTGGTGGTGATGCGCTTGTGCTCGAACAGTGAGGCGGCCAAGTTGGCGAGCATCAGGCGTTCGTGCGCCGGACCGCCTCCGAGACGTGGGCCCTTTGTTGGTGTGGGCATGATTGTTTCTCCTCTAAGTGGTCCTGTCCGCCGCTATCAGCGGCGGACAGGTCTTTCTAACGTTGTTAGAGCTCGTCGTCGCTGTATGCGGCGTCGTCTTCTTCAATGGCTGCTGCGCGAGCCGCGAGGTCGAACCCTGGAGGGGAATCCTTCAGGGACAGACCCAGCTCAACCAGCTTGGCCTTGACCTCATCGATCGACTTGGCACCGAAGTTCCGGATGTCCATCAGGTCGGCCTCGGAGCGCGCAACGAGTTCACCCACGGTGTGGATACCCTCACGCTTGAGGCAGTTGTATGACCGAACAGTCAGCTCGAGATCTTCAATGGGCAGCGCCATGTCGGCTGCCAGGGCAGCGTCCGTTGGCGATGGGCCAATCTCGATGCCTTCGGCGGCGGTGTTCAGCTCACGAGCCAGTCCGAACAGTTCCACCAGGGTGGTACCGGCCGAGGCTACTGCATCGCGGGGGGCGATGGCGTCCTTGGTTTCGACGTCGACGATCAGACGGTCGAAGTCGGTGCGCTGCTCAACACGGGTTGCTTCGACCCGGAAGGTGACCTTCAGGACCGGCGAGTAGATCGAGTCGACCGGGATGCGGCCGATCTCCGAGTCGCCGGACTTGTTCTGTGAGGCCGACACGTAGCCACGCCCACGTTCGATGGTCAGCTCGAGTTCAAACTTCCCCTTCGAGTTAAGGGTGGCGATGTGCAGATCCGGGTTGTGGAACTCGACACCGGCTGGCGGTGCAATGTCCGCCGCGGTGACGACGCCGGGACCCTGCTTGCGCAGGTAGGCGACAACTGGCTCGTCGTGCTCGGAAGACACGGCCAGGTTCTTGATGTTCAGGATGATCTCGGTGACATCTTCCTTGACACCAGGAACCGTGGTGAACTCGTGCAGAACACCGTCGATACGGATGCTGGTTACAGCTGCACCCGGGATCGAGGAAAGCAGGGTGCGGCGGAGTGAGTTTCCGAGGGTGTAGCCGAAACCGGGCTCAAGCGGCTCGATGACGAACCGTGAGCGGTTGTCGGCGACGACTTCTTCAGTCAGGGTGGGGCGCTGTGCAATAAGCACTTACATTTCCTTTCAGGGTGCATCCGCTATATGACGCAACACAAATGGTGGAAAGGGACAGCTAGCAAGCAACGCTTATTAGCTTGGGGAGCGGTGTCGAACGCCGCCCTGAACAATCCCAGGTAGTGGAATCATTCAGCGCGGCATTCGCACCGTAAAAGCTAATTAGACGCGGCGACGCTTCGGAGGCCGGCAACCGTTGTGGGCGCTGGGGGTGACATCCTGGATGGAGCCAACCTCCAGGCCGGTGGCCTGCAGCGAGCGGATAGCTGTTTCGCGTCCTGAGCCTGGGCCCTTGACGAAAACGTCGACCTTCTTGACGCCGTGTTCCTGCGCACGCTTGGCGGCAGCCTCGGCTGCCATCTGAGCGGCGAACGGGGTCGACTTACGAGAGCCCTTGAATCCAACTTCACCGGCGGAGGCCCAGGAGATAACTGCTCCTGACGGGTCCGTGATGGACACGATGGTGTTGTTGAAGGTGCTCTTGATGTGCGCCTGTCCAAGCGCGATATTCTTCTTATCCTTGCGACGCGGCTTACGTACCGCTCCACGAGTCTTGGGGGGCATTGCTTCTCCTACGAAAGGTGATGGGTGAGGTGCCGGGACCTGAGGGCCTGGCGAAGGCGAGCTATGGAACCAATCCTGGGCCGCCTGATGAGGAAGCCAATGGGTGGGCCCATGGCCGCCGGATTCCCTGGCCGGACGAGCGCTAGCGAGTCAGGTTAGGGAGCTGCCAGAGACTAGCGCGCGGCCTTCTTCTTGCCGGCCACGGTGCGCTTGGGGCCCTTACGGGTACGCGCGTTGGTCTTCGTACGCTGTCCGCGTACAGGAAGACCGCGGCGGTGCCGGATGCCTTCGTAGCTTCCGATCTCCACCTTCCGGCGGATGTCGGCGGCTACCTCACGGCGGAGGTCACCTTCGACCTTGTAGTTGACTTCGATGTAGTCACGCAGCTGCAGCAGCTCCGCGTCACTGAGGTCCTTGACGCGCGTATTCGGGCTGATCCCGGTTTCTGCCAGCGTCTGGTCTGCACGGGTCTTGCCCACGCCATAGATATAGGTAAGCGCTATCACTACCCGCTTTTCGCGGGGAATGTCTACGCCAGCGAGACGTGCCATAGTGGCGGTTCTCCTTTGGTGTTTCTGGAGGTCTGAGACAGAGCGGCCTGCTGAGAATCTCAGCTCCCCGGCCTCCGTGCCCGGGGGTGTGCTCCCACTGATCGTGGGAACTGCTCTGCCTTTATGGTTGTACTACTGCAGCGCGTGGGTGGTGCTTCTCCTGAAGAGAAGAACTAGCCCTGACGCTGTTTGTGGCGCGGGTTTTCGCAGATTACGAGTACGTTGCCCTTGCGGCGAACCACCTGGCACTTATCGCAGATCCGCTTGACGCTCGGCTGGACCTTCATGGTTTTCCTTTGCGTTGTTTGCAGATTGTGCTGTAACTACACTCCCTATCCTGAGGCAGGACGGGAGAATTCCTTATTTGTAGCGGTAGACGATACGGCCTCGTGTGAGGTCGTAAGGGCTAAGCTCCACTACCACCCGGTCCTCAGGAAGGATCCGAATATAGTGCTGACGCATTTTTCCCGAGATGTGGGCGAGGACAATGTGACCGTTTGCCAGCTCAACGCGGAACATCGCGTTGGGCAGAGCCTCGTTCACAGTGCCTTCAATCTCAATGACACCGTCTTTCTTGGCCATATCCTCCGCTAACGTCTATGCCAGCCACTTACGCGGTTGGCGATTGGGGTTGTGATCGTTGACCTACTCCCAGCGCAGCAACAGATTCGGGTTACCGGACCGTGCACACGTGGCACCCTAAATGGGCACACGAGTAGAGACAACCAACAGGCAACTCTACGCTAACAGTTGTGAAATGTTAAATCTGAGGCCCGGGAATCAGAGCGCGACGGGCGTGACACCCAAGGGCGCGAGCTTGGCCGCTCCCCCGTCTTCGGCGCTGAGCACCCAGATGCCACCGTCGTGTACCGCAACGGTGTGCTCCCACTGACATGACCGCTTGCCGTCAGTGGTGACAACGGTCCAGTCGTCGTCGAGCAAAGTTGTCTCCAGGCCACCAAGAACAAGCATGGGCTCTATCGCCAAACACAGCCCTGGCTTAACCTTGGGACCGCGGTGTCCACTGCGGTAGTTGAGCACGTCGGGAGGCTGGTGCATGGCGGTCCCGATGCCATGCCCAACATAGTCCTGCAGGATCCCTAACGGAGCGCCATCAAGCCCGGAGACGTAGTCGTCAATAGCGTTGCCCACGTCGCCGACATTCCGAGCGTTCGCCAACGCGGCGATCCCATGCCACATGGCCGACTCTGTCGCGTCTGACAGCCGCTGGTCCTCGGCGCGCGCCTGCCCGACAATCACCGAGCGGGCGGAGTCTGAATGCCAGCCGTCCACGATGGCGCCACCATCAATGGAGAGGATATCTCCGTCCTGCAGCGCATAGTCCCCTGGGATCCCGTGCACAACCTCATGGTTCACCGATGCGCAGATCGATGCGGGGAACCCGTGGTAACCCAGAAAGTTGGACGTTGCTCCCGAAGCCTTCAAGACACCAGCGAACACGTCGTCGAGTTCGCGGGTGGTCACGCCCACCGCGGCGGCGGCTACGGCCTCATCCAGCGCTGCCGAAAGGATCAACCCGGCCTTCCGCATGATGCGGATCTGCTGGTTGTTCTTGTATTCGACCTTCGACTGGCGGAACATCGTCAATCTACCGGGTGCCGTTCAGGGCGCCGACAACTCGTTCGGTGACTTCGTCGATGGCTCCGATACCGTCGACCCGCCTGACGATGCCGCGCCCCTCGTACTGCGAGACAACCTCTTCGGTCTGCTCGTGGTACAGGTCGAGCCGGTGGCGGATGACGGTTTCGTTGTCATCGCTGCGGCCGTCCAGCTCGGCGCGCCCGGTCAGGCGACGGATCAGTTCCTCGTCTGGGGCCGTGAGCTGCAGAACGGCGTCGAGGGTGAGCTCGTTCTGCTTGAGGATGTCATCCAGTTCCACCACCTGCGCTGGTGTGCGCGGGTAGCCGTCGAGGAGGAACCCCTCGCGGACATCGTCTTCCTTCAGACGATCCCGCACCATCGAGTTGGTGACGCTGTCTGGTACGAAGTCTCCGGCGTCCATGTACTTTTTGGCCTCCAGGCCAAGTGGAGTCTCGCGCTTCACGTTGTCCCGGAATATGTCTCCGGTAGAAATCGCGACGACACCTAGCCGCTCGGAGATCCGCGAAGCCTGTGTGCCTTTGCCGGATCCGGGAGGACCAATTATGAGCATGCGTGTCATCGCAACAACCCTTCGTAGTGACGCTGCTGAAGCTGGGCGTCGATCTGCTTCACCGTTTCGAGTCCAACACCCACCATGATGAGGATTGAAACACCACCGAACGGGAAGTTCTGGTTTGCGTTGATCAGCACGAGCGCGATCAACGGGATCAGTGCTACCAGGCCGAGGTAAAGGGCGCCCGGGAGGGTGATGCGGGACAACACGTACTGCAGGTACTCGGCCGTTGGCCGCCCCGCACGGATACCCGGAATGAACCCACCGTATTTCTTCATGTTCTCCGAAACCTCGTCCGGGTTGAACGTGATTGCTACGTAGAAGTAGGTGAAGAAGACGATCATGGCGAAGTAGAGAGCCATGTACAGCGGGTGGTCGCCGTTGGCGAGGTAGGTGGTGATGAAGTTGACCCATTCCGGCGGCGGAGTCTGGCCGTCGGTGGGTGTGTTGAACTGTGCGATCAGGCTTGGCAGGTACAACATCGACGACGCGAAGATCACCGGGATGACGCCGGCCATGTTCACCTTGATCGGGATGTAGGTACTGCTTCCCCCGAGCGTGCGTCGACCAACCATCCGCTTGGCGTACTGCACGGGGATTCGACGCTGCGACTGCTCAACAAAGATCACCAGTGCAACCACCACCAGACCGATGGCGATCACTGCCACAAACACCGTCCAGCCCTGGGTGCGGAGGATCTCGCCCAGAGAGGTTGGGAAGCCTGCAGCGATGGCGGTGAAGATGAGCAGTGACATGCCGTTGCCGACTCCACGCTCGGTGATGAGTTCACCCATCCACATGATCAGGCCGGTGCCGGCAGTAAGGGTCAGGATCAAAAGCAGGATGGTGATGATGCTGTCATCCGGGATGATCGGCACTGGACAGTCACCCAGCAGGGCTCCCGATCGGGCCAGGGAAACCAGCGTGGTCGCGTTGAGCAAGGCCAACGCGATGGTCAGGTAACGCGTGTACTGGGTCAGCGTTGACTGCCCCTGCGCGCCTTCCTGATGCAGCTCCTGGAACCGCGGGATGACCACGCGGAGGAGCTGGGTGATGATGCTCGCCGTGATGTAGGGCATGATGCCCAGAGCGAAGATGGACACTTGCAGGAGAGCGCCACCACTGAAGAGGTTCACGAACTCGTAGAGACCGCCCTCGGTGTTGCCGAGCTGCAAACACTGCTGAACATTGCCGTAGTCAACACCGGGCGCGGGGATGAAGGCACCCAGGCGGAAGATGGTGATGATTCCAAGCGTGAACAACAGCTTGCGCCGCAAGTCTGGCGTCCGGAAAGCCCGGCCAATAGCGCTAAGCAAGCGTCCTCCTGAAGGTCTTGGTGTCCATGGCGGACAGATACACAACAACCGAGTCTAACGGTTGAAACCCGGTGCGTCGGACCCGGGGGCGGCTAGGTAAGCCTACTTGGCCGTAAAAAAACTCTTGGTGGGCCGGAATGTTCCGGCCCACCAAGAGTCTAGTTGCTAGATCGGGTAGATCACAGCGGCTCTGAATTAGAGTCCGGTGACCGAACCGCCGGCTGCAGTGATCTTCTCTGCAGCGCTAGCCGAGTACGCGTGCACGGTGACATCGACCTTGACGGTGATATCACCGGTGCCCAGTACCTTCACGGGCTGGTTCTTGCGAACCGCACCGTTGGCGACCAGGCTGTCGACCGACACCTCGCCACCGTTGGGGTAGAGCTCCGAGATCTTGTCCAGGTTTACAACCTGGAACTCGACCCGGAATGGGTTCTTGAACCCACGCAGTTTAGGAAGGCGCATGTGCAGGGGAAGCTGTCCGCCTGCGAAGCCTGCCTTGACCTGGTAACGGGCCTTGGTTCCCTTCATACCGCGTCCTGCAGTCTTACCCTTGGAGCCTTCGCCACGGCCCACGCGGGTCTTGGCGGTCTTCGCTCCAGGGGCGGGACGCAGGTGGTGGACCTTGAGCGCGTGAACGCGCTCGTTGTCCGGATTGACCGTGGCTGCTGCCACATTCTTCTCTGCCATTAGTTGGCCTCCTCAACCTTCACGAGGTGCGGAACCGTGTTGACCATGCCAACGGTAACGGCATCAGCGGTACGGACAACTGTGTGCCCGATGCGCTTGAGGCCGAGGGACCGCAGGGTGTCGCGCTGGTTCTGCTTGCCGCCAATGACGGACTTGATTTGGGTGATTTCAAGCTTCGCTGAGCTTACTAACACGCGCTTGGGAGTTGCCATTACGCACCTGCCTTTTGTTCCTGCATTGCGCGCAGCATCGACGAGGAAGCCACCTGATCCAGCGGCAACCCACGACGGGCCGCTACTGCCTGAGGCTCTTCCAGCCGCTTCAGCGCGTCAACAGTTGCGTGAACAATGTTGATGGCGTTCGAAGAACCGAGTGATTTGGACAGAACGTCGTGGATGCCGACGCATTCCAGCACAGCACGCACCGGGCCACCGGCGATAACGCCGGTACCTGGGGAGGCTGGGCGGAGCAGGACTACGCCTGCGGCCGCTTCGCCCTGAACCAGGTGAGGAACCGTACCACCGATGCGGGGGACCTTGAAGAAGGACTTCTTGGCCTCTTCAACGCCCTTTGCGATAGCTGACGGAACTTCCTTGGCCTTGCCGTAACCGACGCCGACCATTCCGTTACCGTCGCCAACGACAACCAGGGCGGTGAAGCTGAAACGCCGTCCACCCTTGACTACCTTTGACACACGGTTGATGGCAACCACGCGCTCGACAAACTTGTCTTTGTCGTCGCCACGGCCCCCGTCACGGCCACCACGGCCGCCGTCGCGACCGCCACGGCCGCCGTCACGGCCACCGGCGCCGCTGTTGCGGCCACCACGTTCTCCGCGGGCACCGCCCTTGCGGTCGTCGGCTGCTGCCGTTGCGGGTGCCTCTGTAGCCGGAGCTGCAGCGGCAGGCTGTTCAGTACCTGTACTCAATTCAGGTTCCTTTGCATTGTTTTCCTCGGTCACAGTGCCAACCCACCTTCGCGGGCGCCATCAGCGATGGCGGCAATACGGCCGTGGTACTTGTTGCCGCCGCGGTCGAAGACTACTGCTTCGATTCCCGCGGCCTTGGCACGCTCAGCTACGAGGTTGCCCACGCGCTTAGCTTTGGCGGTCTTGTCGCCGTCGAATGCACGCAGATCGGCTTCGAGGGTCGATGCCGAAGCAACCGTGACACCCAAACCGTCGTCGACAACCTGAACGAACATGTGACGTGCAGACCGGTTGACTACCAGACGCGGGCGGACCGCTGTTCCGGTGATGCGCTTACGCACACGGAGGTGGCGGCGTCCACGCTGGGCGGACTTGCTCTTCGAGCTTCGCTTCTTATTAATGCTGATAGCCATGATTATTTACCAGACTTTCCGACTTTACGGCGAACAACTTCGCCTGCGTAGCGCACGCCCTTGCCCTTATAGGGGTCCGGCTTCCGCAGCTTGCGGATGTTTGCGGCGACTTCGCCGACCTGCTGCTTGCTGATGCCGGAGACGGAAACCTTGGTAGGTCCCTCAACGGTCAGAGTGATGCCCTCCGGTGCCTTGACGGCGACCGGGTGGCTGAAGCCCAGTGCGAACTCCAGGTCGGAACCCTTAGCCTGCACGCGGTAACCGGTGCCAACAATTTCCAGGTTCTTCTTGTATCCGTCAGTGACACCGGTGATCATGTTGGAGATCAGCGTGCGTGTCAGGCCGTGCAGCGAACGCGATTCGCGCTCGTCGTTGGGCCGGGTGACGGTCAGTGTGCTCTCGTCGAGATCCACCAGGATTGGGCTGGGCACGGTGTGGCTCAGCTCGCCCTTGGCTCCCTTGACGGAGACCACGTTTCCGGTGATTTTTACCTCAACACCCGCGGGAACGGAGATGGGGAGACGTCCAATACGTGACATGTGTTTACTCCTTCTCTGTTCCGGCTACCAGACGTAGGCGAGGACTTCCCCACCCACGCCCTTCTTGGATGCCTGGCGGTCTGTCAGCAGTCCGGAGGACGTGGACAGGATTGCGATACCAAGACCACCCAGCACGTGCGGCAGGTTGGTGGACTTCGCGTAAACACGGAGTCCGGGCTTGGAGATGCGGCGGATGCCGGCGATTGAACGCTGGCGCTCAGGACCGAACTTGAGGTCGATGGTCAGCTTCTTGCCAACCTCCGCTTCCTCTTCCTTCCAGCCTGCGATGTAGCCTTCAGCCTTGAGGATGTCGGCGACGCGAGCTTTGAGCTTGCTGTATGGCATGCTCACGGTGTCGTGGTATGCGGAGTTTGCATTGCGCAGACGTGTCAGCATGTCTGCCACAGGATCTGTCATTGTCATGTGGGCTCTTGCCCTTCCTCGTAACGGTTTCCGGGGCCCGGTTTAGGGTGTTGGACTTGCGCCCTGCCCTGCCCGGTACGGACCTGGAACGTAGTTAGATTAATCTTCGGATTTAAACGGGAAGCCGAGCGCTTTGAGCAGTGCGCGACCTTCGTCATCGGTTTTTGCGGTGGTGACAACGGTGATGTCCATGCCACGTACACGGTCGATCTTGTCCTGGTCGATCTCGTGGAACATTGACTGTTCCGTGAGTCCGAAGGTGTAGTTGCCGTTTCCGTCGAACTGGCGGCCGCTAAGGCCACGGAAGTCGCGGATACGGGGCAGTGCCAGTGACACTAGACGGTCGACGAATTCCCACATCCGGTCGCCACGGAGAGTTGCGTGGCAGCCGATTGGCATTCCCTCGCGCAGCTTGAACTGAGCAATGGATTTGCGGGCCTTGGTGACCTGAGGCTTCTGACCGGTGATCTGGGTCATGTCGCGTACAGCGCCATCAATGAGCTTGGAGTCCTTGGCGGCATCTCCAACACCCATGTTCACAACAACCTTGACCAGGCGTGGAACCTGGTTGACGTTGGTGTAACCGAATTCTTCCTGCAGTCCGGACTTGATTTCAGCGGCGTAGCGCGTCTTCAGGCGCGGGGAGATCTTTGTCTCTACGGCTTCGGTAGTCATTAGAGATCCTTCCCTGATGCCTTGGCGACACGAATCCGGACCGTACGCTCTTTACCGTCTTTTTCGACGGTATCGATGCGGTAGCCAACGCGGGTTGGCTTGTTGGTCTCGGGGTCAACCACTGCAACATTGCTGATGTGGATGGGGGCTTCAATGACCTCGATGCCGCCGGTCTTCGAGCCGCGCTGCGACTGTCCAACCTTGGTGTGGCGGGTGACGCGGTTGATTCCCTCGACGAGGACCCGGTTGTTCTCCCGGAATACCTTCAGAACCTTGCCCTGCTTGCCGCGGTCTCCGCCGCGTTCCTGCTTGGCTCCGCTGATGACCTGTACCAGGTCACCCTTCTTGATCTTGAACTTCACTGTCTTATTCGCTCCCATGGATTAGAGCACCTCCGGCGCTAGCGAGATGATCTTCATGAAGCGCTTGTCGCGGAGTTCGCGACCGACGGGACCGAAGATACGCGTACCGCGTGGGTCGCCGTCTGTCTTCAAGATCACCGCAGCGTTCTCGTCAAACTTGATGTAGGAACCATCCGCGCGGCGGCGTTCCTTCTTGGTGCGGACGATAACCGCCTTGACGACGTCGCCCTTCTTTACGTTACCGCCGGGAATTGCATCCTTGACGGTGGCGACAATGACGTCGCCGATGCCTGCGTAGCGACGTCCAGATCCACCGAGAACACGGATTGTCAAGATTTCCTTGGCACCCGTGTTGTCGGCGACCTTAAGTCGCGACTCCTGCTGAATCACTTATTACTCCTGTCGTCGCGCTGGTTCTCTATACGAGCCTTGCGGAACGGATATGGGTTGGCCCCGTAATACTGGTCCTCAGCCTGCGCGGGCGCGAACACGCCTGCGCAAAGAATGCTGAACAAGATTATCGGGCTTTTGTCTCAATCGCCGGTGTGGAAGCTCATACCTCTAACCCACCGGACAGACAAGATTTTCATCTTATCGCGAAAGTGCCCCGGAGGTGAAATCGCAGTGCGATATCACCTCCGGGGCCCAGTCGTAACAGCTGGTTCCCTTGCGGGAGCCTACTTGGCGCGCTCGATTACCTCGACCAGACGCCACCGCTTGGTAGCGGACAGCGGGCGGGTCTCGCTGATGAGAACGTGATCGCCGATGCCGGCGGTGTTCTCTTCATCGTGGACCTTGACCTTGGTGCTGCGGCGAAGAACCTTGCCGTACAGTGCGTGCTTCACCCGGTCCTCAACCTGGACCGTGATGGTCTTTTCCATCTTGTCCGAGACTACGTAGCCACGACGGGTCTTACGGTAGCCGCGGGCCAGATCGTCCGACGTCGTTGCTTCACTCTTCTGTTCACTCACTTGGCGTCCTCCTTAGAAGCCTCGGTGCCTGCGTCAGGCGTGCCCGCATCCGGGGCGTCTTTGGTGGAGGCCTTCTTGGACTTCTTGGCCTTTTCAGGCTTTGCTTCCTCAACGGGAGCAACATAGTCAGGCCGAATGCCGAGCTCACGCTCACGCATCACCGTGTACAGGCGTGCGATATCGCGCTTCACTGAGCGCAAACGCCCGTGATTTTCCAACTGACCCGTAGCGGACTGGAAGCGAAGGTTGAACAACTCTTCCTTACCCTTGCGGAGTTCTTCGACCAGGCGATCACGATCGAAGCCGTCCAACTGCTCGGATGTCAGTTCCTTTGAACCTATAGCCATGTCTACTCACCACCTTCACGACGCACAATGCGTGCCTTCAACGGCAGCTTGTGGATTGCTAGGCGCAATGCTTCGCGGGCTACCTCTTCTGATACACCGGAGAGTTCGAAAAGAACCCGACCCGGCTTGACGTTGGATACCCACCATTCTGGGGAACCCTTACCGGAACCCATACGGGTTTCAGCAGGCTTCTTGGTCAGTGGGCGGTCGGGATAAATGTTGATCCAGACCTTGCCGCCACGCTTGATGTGGCGGGTCATGGCAATACGTGCAGCTTCAATCTGACGGTTCGTGACGTAAGCCGGGCTCAGTGCCTGGATACCCCACTCACCGAAGCTGACCTCAGTGCCACCGGTTGCAGCGCCGGAACGACCCGGGTGGTGCTGCTTACGGAACTTGACTCGACGAGGGATAAGCATTTAAGCCTGTCCTCCTTCCGCTGCTGCCGGAGCTGCAGCTTCAGCCGGTGCGGCAGTTGCCTGCGCCTCGGTAGGAGCGGAACCGGCCGGGTTACGACGACGACGGTCTGCACCGCGGTCTCCGCCGCGGTCAGCGCCAGCTGGGCCACGGCTCGGACGGTCGCTTCCGCCGCCGCGTCCGCGGGACGGTGCAGCTGCAGCCTGGGCTGCGAGCTCCTTGGCGGTGATGTCGCCCTTGTAGATCCAGACCTTCACGCCGATACGGCCGAAGGTGGTCTTGGCTTCGAAGAAGCCGTAATCGATGTTCGCGCGGAGGGTGTGCAGGGGCACACGGCCTTCACGGTAGAACTCGGAACGGCTCATTTCTGCGCCACCCAGACGGCCGGAACACTGGACACGGATGCCCTTCGCTCCTGCACGCTGTGCCGACTGCATAGCCTTCTTCATCGCCCGGCGGAATGCCACGCGTGAGGAGAGCTGCTCAGCAACGCCCTGGGCAACAAGCTGAGCTTCCATCTCGGGGTTCTTGACCTCGAGGATGTTCAGCTGAACCTGCTTGCCGGTCAGTTTCTCCAGCTCGCCGCGAATGCGGTCTGCTTCGGCGCCGCGGCGGCCGATAACGATGCCGGGACGTGCAGTGTGGATATCCACACGAACACGGTCACGGGTGCGCTCGATCTCTACCTTGGCGATGCCGGCGCGATCCATGCCCGTCGCCATGAGCTGACGGATCTTGATGTCCTCACGGACATAGTCCTTGTACCGCTGACCTGGCTTGTTGCTGTCGGCAAACCAGTGCGAACGGTGGTCCGTGGTGATACCGAGCCTGAACCCATGCGGGTTTACTTTCTGTCCCACTAGCGGACCTGCGCTTTCTCAGGGGTGGCTACTACAACTGTGATGTGGCTAGTCCGCTTCAAAATGCGGAATGCACGGCCCTGGGCGCGCGGTCGGAACCGCTTCATCGTGGGGCCTTCATCAACAAATGCCTCGCTGATGAACAGGTTATCTTCGTCGAATGCGATGCCGTCCCGGTCCGCGAGGACACGGGCGTTGGCGACCGCCGACTGTACTACCTTGAATACCGGCTCTGAAGCTGCCTGCGGGGCGAACTTCAGTATTGCCAGAGCCTCATTCGTCTGCTTTCCACGAACCAGGTTGACGACGCGCCGGGCCTTCATAGGCGTGACACGCGAAAAACGCGCAACTGCCTTGGCTTCCATTGCTTTCCTTCTCTCGTCTTCTGCCGCTCGAGCAGCGCCTAGCGGCGCTTGCCCTTGCGGTCGTCCTTTACATGGCCGCGGAAGGTCCGCGTCGCAGCGAATTCGCCGAGCTTGTGCCCGACCATTGACTCTGTGACAAACACCGGGATGTGCTTGCGCCCGTCGTGCACGGCGATCGTGTGCCCCAGCATGTCGGGGATGATCATTGAGCGGCGGGACCACGTCTTGATGACGTTCTTGGTGCCCTTGTCGTTTTCACGAGCTACCTTCACAAAAAGGTGCTGATCGACGAAGGGGCCTTTCTTCAGGCTGCGTGGCATGTCTCCAGGCTCCTATCGCTTGTTCTTGCCGGAACGACGGCGACGCACAATCAGTGAGTCGCTCTCTTTGTTTTTGCGGCGGGTACGGCCTTCGGCCTTACCGTTCGGGTTCACCGGGTGACGGCCACCAGAGGTCTTACCTTCACCACCACCATGTGGGTGATCAACCGGGTTCATGGCAACGCCACGAACGGTTGGGCGGACGCCCTTCCAGCGCATGCGGCCGGCCTTGCCCCAGTTGATGTTGGACTGTTCTGCGTTTCCAACTTCACCGATGGTGGCCCGGCAGCGAACATCCACGTTGCGGATTTCACCGGATGGGAGACGGAGCTGCGCGAAGCGGCCCTCTTTGGCAACCAGCTGTACTGACGCACCGGCCGAGCGAGCCATCTTGGCCCCGCCGCCTGGACGCAGTTCCACAGCGTGAATCACGGTACCAACCGGGATGTTACGCAGTGGCAGGTTGTTGCCTGGCTTGATGTCAGCACCGGAACCGGCTTCCACCATGTCGCCCTGCTTCAGGCGGTTAGGTGCAACGATGTAGCGCTTGGTGCCGTCAACGTAGTGGAGCAACGCGATGCGAGCCGTGCGGTTGGGATCGTATTCGATCTCAGCAACGCGGGCGTCAACGCCGTCCTTGTCGTGGCGACGGAAGTCAATCAGGCGGTACTGGCGCTTGTGGCCACCACCCTTGTGACGGGTCGTGATCTTGCCGGTGTTGTTACGTCCACCCTTTTTAGGGAGGGGACGCACCAGGGACTTCTCCGGTGTCGACCGAGTGATTTCTGCGAAGTCAGCAACGCTTGAACCGCGACGGCCAGGCGTTGTTGGCTTGTATTTACGAATAGCCATGTGTCATTTCCTCGTTAAAGTGGTCTCCGCCCTAACCGAGCGGACCGCCGAAGATGTCGATCGTTCCTTCTTTGAGGGTCACGATGGCACGCTTGGTGCCCTTACGCTGCCCCCAGCCGAAGCGGGTGCGCTTGCGCTTACCCGAACGATTGAGTGTGTTGATCGAATCGACCTTGACGGAGAAAATCTTCTCCACGGCCAACTTGATCTCTGTCTTGTTCGAGCGAGGGTCGACCAGGAAGGTGTACTTACCTTCGTCGATCAGGCCATAGCTCTTTTCCGAAACGACCGGCGCAAGGACGACGTCGCGGGGATCTTTGGAGATGGTCGCGCTCACTTGGCGTCCTCCGTAGCTGTTGTGCTCTCGTCAGCATCTACGGTCGAGTCAGCTGACCCGACGAACGTGTCGTAAGCGGCCTTCGTGAAGATCACGTCGTCGGAAACCAGCACGTCATAGGTGTTGAGCTGGTCAACATAGAGGACGTGTACTTCCGGGACGTTCCGCACGGACAGAGCCGTGAGATCGTTGGCGCGCTCGATAACGATGAGCAAGTTTGGACGCTCCGAGATGCTGCGAAGCGCTTCGATTGCACCCTTGGTGGACGGCTTGTCGCCGGATACCAGGGACTCGAGGACGTGGATACGACCGTTGCGTGCCCGATCAGAGAGGGCACCGCGCAGAGCGGCAGCCTTCATCTTCTTGGGGGTGCGCTGGCTGTAATCGCGTGGGGTGGGTCCGTGTACGACGCCGCCACCGGTCATGTGAGGGGCGCGGATCGAACCCTGACGGGCGCGACCTGTTCCCTTCTGCTTGAACGGCTTGCGGCCGGCGCCGGATACCTCTGCGCGGGTCTTCGTCTTGTGCGTACCCTGACGGGCAGCAGCAAGCTGAGCTACAACAACCTGGTGCAGCAAGGGCACGTTGGTCTGCGTGTCGAAGATCTCCGCTGGGAGATCGACGTTGACGGTGTTGACAACTGAGTTCGTGACCATATTGGTCATGCTCCCTTCACGGCGGTACGCACGAGGACGACCTGGCCGCGGGCGCCGGGAACGGCACCCTTGATCAGCAGCAGCGACTTCTCGACATCCACAGCGTGAACTGTGAGGCTCAGAGTGGTCTGACGAACGGCACCCATACGGCCTGCCATTTTCATACCCTTGAAGACGCGGCTAGGGGTGGACGCGCCACCGATAGAGCCGGGCTTGCGGTGGTTCTTGTGGGCACCGTGGGATGCGCCGACGCCGTGGAAGCCGTGACGCTTCATGACACCTGCGAAGCCCTTGCCCTTGGTGGTGCCGATGACGTCGACCTTCTGGCCGGCTTCGAAGATCTCAACAGAGAGCTCCTGGCCCAGCGAGTAGGTGTCAGCATCGGAGGTACGCAGCTCAACTACGTGGCGGCGCGGTGTGACGCCAGCCTTTTCGAAGTGACCGGCCAGTGGCTTGGTCACCTTGCGAGGGTCGATCTGGCCGAAGCCGATCTGGACAGCTGTGTAGCCGTCCTGGTCCGCTGAGCGGAGCTGGGTAATGACGTTGGAGTCAGCCTGGACGACGGTAACCGGTACCAGCAGGTTGTTTTCGTCCCAGACCTGGGTCATTCCGAGCTTGGTGCCCAGAAGACCCTTTACCTGACGCGTAAGTGAAGTAGACATTATGATCCGCTCTCCCTTACAGCTTGATTTCGATGTTCACGTCCGCAGGCAGGTCGAGACGCATCAGCGAATCAACGGCCTTGGGCGTGGGGTCAATGATGTCGATCAGACGCTTGTGAGTACGCATTTCAAAGTGCTCGCGGCTGTCCTTGTATTTGTGCGGTGAGCGGATAACGCAGTACACGTTCTTCTCCGTCGGCAGGGGCACTGGGCCAACTACCGTAGCGCCTGCGCGCGTCACCGTCTCAACGATCTTCCGTGCTGATACGTCGATGACCTCGTGGTCATACGACTTCAGCCGGATGCGGATTTTTTGTCCCGCCATGGCGTCTCGACTCTCTCTCTCAAGAATTCTTGAATATCTGTCAGTTCCTGCACGTGCTGCGCCCGTTGCACTGGCGCTCCTCCCACAGACTGAATCCGGAAGTTTCCGGGTTCCTCACCCTGTGGAGGTACCGACCCCCGCGCTCGGGCGTGTCGCGGATTTTCTGCAAACTGATCCCTCTGTTTGCTTCCACGTTTCCAGCCGAACTGAAATGGGGGTGGTTATATTTGGGCTAACCGCCCGGCGAACACTGACCCTGCATCAGGCATTATCCTGATCGGGACGGTATCTCAAACCGCGCGCGCAAGCGCTTGAACAACTTGTCCAGTTTGCCAGATATCAGGGCATAAGGCGAATCCACGCGGCGACACGCCCCCGGATAGTGAACTTTGCAGGCACCCACCTTCAAAATAGTGGTCAGGCCGCAGAATCGCCGTCGGGCAACCACTCCCCTGCCCCTCCGCCACTATGCTGCGAACCAAACTGCAGCTGGACCATTCCTTCGGCCCGTTCCCGGCCTCTCCCCCACGGGTGAACGCGGCCCAAACCCGACAGAGCGGCCGAAAGCGGCTGGCGCAGCACACATACCTGGGGCGTTTGCCGTTTTCTGCTGCGCTGGTCGGGTTCTACCGCTTCCATCTGAGTGGGCTTCCAGCAATCAATCCCTTGGAGACCAGCAAAGAGAGCAGCCGCTGCGGTTTGTTGACATCCTCCCAGACCCAGCGCACCACAGTAAAACCGAGGGCACGCAGCCGATCTTCGCGGATCTTTTCATCGACCACCACCTGGCTGGCGCTACGTCCGCCCATGTACTCGGGCTTCTGGTATTTGATGAGGCCGTCGAACTCACCAATCAGCCCCCGTTCCCGCCAATAGAAGTCCGTCTGGGCGACGAAGCCCTGGGCATCGCGGAACGTCTTCTGAAGTTCGGGCGGCTGGATCCCGAACAGGGCCATGAGCGCCCGGCTGGCGGACTCCCCCGGGGATTCCGACGCCGGATCGCCAAAGTCCAGCACCATGCCAAACCGATGGTTCGCCGCCGCCGTCCCCAGACATTGCGCTGCGGTCCGTAACTGGACCGGGTCAGTCCTGTTCCGCCGGAGTGAGTCATCCAGCGCGACGACGGCGCTGGGGAAGGTGGTCTCAGTGGCCAGAGCCAAAAGCGTGTAGTTCAACGAGGTCGCGCGTAGACCATCCAACCGTACCTTTGCCGGCTCGTAGTCATCCGTAAAATGGCGGCGGATATCCTTCCGCGACCTGTCGGACCGACGGCCCTCCTGTTGCGTGTGAACCACGCGGGGGACACCCAGAATTGGTATTGAATGAATCAGGGCTGCAGACTCGTGGGAGAAAAGCGGCGGTCGCTGGGCGCTGAGGTTTACTGCCAGGACCAACATCCGATACCTGTCCCAGCGGTCCAGGTTGTGCCATACCTCGGCCCCCAGGTAGATGCCGTGCCTCACCCGGACCAGGGTGCCGGCTCTGCATTGACGCTGCAGTTGGGTGGGGTCCACGCCTTGCAGTGCCAGTTCCGAGGAAGTCCTCAGGTGGTTACGCAATTCGAGCATACGATTCATACCCCGAGTGTGGCGCGCCAGCGACCGGCCAGGGTGCAACGTCGTCGTTTTGTGGACAACGCTCCCCCGGCCAGCGTCCCGGAACTCTTCTCCCGCAGCCGAAAACGTCCTGCGCTGCGGTAATCGGCAAGCGCTGCAGCTATAGGTGGGGCGGATGCCGATATGTACTGCGCCCGCCGACACCTGCTGCGCCATCAAAAGACCGACGCGAGGGCAAACTCAAAAAGGAAAGGCCCCGCTGCAACTGCAGCGGGGCCTTTCCTCAGTGACTCGTGAAGAGTTACTTGATGATCTTGGTAACGCGTCCTGAGCCTACGGTGCGGCCGCCTTCGCGGATAGCGAAGCCGAGGCCTTCTTCCATAGCGATTGGCTGGATGAGCGCAACGGTCATCTCAGTGTTATCGCCAGGCATAACCATTTCAGTACCCTCGGGGAGAGTAATGACACCGGTGACGTCAGTTGTACGGAAGTAGAACTGAGGGCGGTAGTTGGAGTAGAACGGGTTGTGACGCCCGCCTTCGTCCTTTGCCAGGATGTAGACGTTGGCATCGAAATCGGTGTGCGGGGTGATTGAACCCGGCTTGACGATAACCTGTCCACGCTCAACATCTTCGCGCTTGATTCCGCGGAGCAGGAGACCACAGTTCTCGCCTGCCCATGCTTCGTCGAGCTGCTTGTGGAACATCTCGATACCGGTAACCGTGGTCTTCTGGACCGGACGGATGCCGACGATCTCGATTTCCGAGTTGATCTTCAGGGTTCCACGCTCGGCGCGGCCCGTAACAACGGTGCCACGGCCAGTGATGGTGAAGACGTCTTCAACAGGCATCAGGAACGGCTTGTCCTTGTCGCGGACTGGGTCCGGAACGCTGTTGTCGACTGCGTCCATCAGGTCCTCAACGGACTTGACCCACTCGGGATCGCCCTCAAGTGCCTTCAGGCCGGAGACGCGCACAACTGGTGCCTCGTCGCCGTCGAAGCCCTGCGCGCTGAGCAGCTCGCGGACCTCCATCTCGACGAGATCAAGCAGTTCCTCGTCGTCGACCATGTCGGACTTGTTCAGCGCGACCAGCAGGTAGGGAACGCCAACCTGGCGGGCGAGCAGAACGTGCTCGCGGGTCTGAGCCATCGGGCCGTCGGTCGCAGCAACCACGAGGATTGCTCCGTCCATCTGTGCGGCACCGGTGATCATGTTCTTGATGTAGTCAGCGTGGCCGGGAGCGTCTACGTGTGCGTAGTGGCGCTTCTCGGTCTGGTACTCAACATGCGAGATGTTGATGGTGATGCCGCGCTGCTTCTCCTCGGGGGCCGAGTCGATGGACGCGAAGTCGCGTGCCTCGTTGAGATTGGGGTACTTGTCGTACAGCACCTTGGAAATGGCAGCCGTCAACGTCGTCTTTCCATGGTCAACGTGACCGATGGTTCCGATGTTAACGTGCGGCTTAGTCCGCTCGAACTTTGCCTTCGCCACGGGTTCCTCCTAGAACGTTTTGAGAAGATTTGCTTCCCAGCCGCGCTGTTCGCGGCTGAAACTGTTGCAAGTCTACTGGGGGCTTTTACTTTGATGAAATTACTGCATGCTGCAGGAGCCGGATGGCTCCTGCAGCTGGTCTGCGGAAAAGTTATTCGCCGCGGGTCTTCTGGATGATCTCGTCGGCAACTGCCTTCGGAACTTCCGAGTAGCTGTCGAACTTCATCGAGTACACCGCGCGGCCCTGGGTCTTCGACCGCAGGTCACCGATGTATCCGAACATACCCGACAGGGGCACCATGGCCTTGATGACCTTGACACCGCTGGCGTCCTCCATGGACTGCATCTGGCCACGACGTGAGTTGAGGTCACCGATAACTTCACCCATGTATTCCTCAGGGGTGCGGACTTCAACTTCCATCAATGGTTCGAGCAGGACAGGATTAGCCATCCGTGCCGCTTCCTTGAACGCCATCCGGCCAGCGATCTTGAACGCCATTTCGGACGAGTCAACATCGTGGTAAGCGCCGTCGAGCAGCACAGCCTTGATGCCGACAACCGGGTAACCGGCCAAGACGCCGTCGTTGAGGGCATCCTGGATGCCCGCGTCGACGCTGGGGATGTATTCGCGAGGGATACGACCACCGGTGACTTTGTTGTCGAACGCGTACAGGACGCCGTCTTCAACTTCCATCGGCTCGATGGCGATCTGGATCTTCGCGAACTGACCCGATCCACCCGTCTGCTTCTTGTGGGTGTAGTCGTGCTTGGCGACGGCGCGCTTGATCGTCTCGCGGTAAGCAACCTGGGGCTTGCCCACGTTGGCTTCGACGCGGAACTCGCGGCGCATGCGGTCCACCAGGATGTCCAGGTGAAGCTCGCCCATGCCGGCGATGATCGTCTGGCCAGTGTCAACGTTGAGGGAGACCTGGAAGGTCGGGTCCTCAGCGGAGAGCTTCTGGATAGCCGTTGACAGCTTCTCCTGGTCACCCTTGGTCTTCGGTTCAATCGCAACCGAGATCACTGGGTCGGGGAAGCTCATCGACTCGAGCACGATCTGGTTGGCACTGTCCGACAGCGTGTCGCCGGTGGTGGTGTCTTTCAGACCGATGGCTGCGTAGATGTGACCTGCAAGGGCTTCCTCAACGGGGATTTCCTTGTTGGCGTGCATCTGGAACAGCTTGCCGATGCGCTCCTTCTTGTTCTTCGTGGAGTTGGTCACCTGCGTGCCAGCCGAAATCTGGCCGGAGTACACGCGGATGAACGTCAACTGTCCGAAGAACGGGTGGGTAGCCACCTTGAAGGCCAGAGCCGAGAACGGCTCTTCGGTGCTCGGCTTGCGAGTCAGTTCGATTTCCTCGTCCCGCGGATCGTGACCGATCATCGGGGGAACATCCAGTGGATTCGGGAGGTAGTCGACAACAGCGTCAAGCATCGGCTGAACGCCGCGGTTCTTGAACGCTGAGCCACACAGGACCGGGTAGATCTCCGAAGCAATGGTGAGCTTACGGATTCCAGCCTTGATCTCGGCAACCGAAGGTTCTTCGCCGGCGAGGTACTTCTCCATGAGTTCGTCGTCAGCTTCGGCAACGGCTTCGAGCAGACGCGCCCGGTAGTCGTTAGCCTTCTCCACGAGGTCAGCCGGGATCTCTTCGATCTCGTACTTGGCACCCATGGTGACGTCACCCTTGGAGTCGCCGCGCCAGGTCAGCGCGCGCATTTCCACGAGGTCGATGACGCCTTCGAAGTCGTTCTCCGCGCCGATTGGCAGCTGGATGACCAGCGGCTTGGCGCCGAGACGGCTGATGATGGTGTCAACGGTGAAGTAGAAGTCGGCGCCCAGCTTGTCCATCTTGTTGACGAAGCAGATACGGGGAACTTCATACTTGTCAGCCTGGCGCCAGACGGTCTCGGACTGCGGTTCTACGCCTTCCTTGCCGTCGAACACTGCCACTGCACCGTCGAGGACGCGCAATGAGCGCTCAACCTCTACCGTGAAGTCGACGTGGCCCGGGGTGTCGATGATGTTGATCTGGTTGTTGTTCCAGAAGCAGGTCACGGCGGCGCTCGTGATGGTGATGCCGCGTTCCTTTTCCTGTTCCATCCAGTCAGTCGTGGAGGCGCCGTCGTGCGTCTCGCCGATCTTGTGGTTTACACCCGTGTAGAACAGGATGCGCTCGGTAGTAGTGGTCTTGCCGGCATCAATGTGGGCCATGATGCCGATATTGCGGACCTTGTTGAGGTCGGTAAGCACGTCCTGTGCCACGGTGTCTCCCTTATTCTTGGGTTTCTAGAAGTCGGAGTCTGGTTACCAGCGGTAGTGTGCGAAGGCCTTGTTCGACTCAGCCATCTTGTGCGTGTCCTCGCGGCGCTTGACAGCTGCACCGAGACCGTTGGAAGCATCCAGGATCTCGTTCATGAGGCGCTCGGTCATCGTCTTCTCGCGGCGAGCCTTCGAGTAGCCAACGAGCCACCGCAGGGCGAGTGCCATGGAGCGGCCGGGCTTGACCTCGACGGGGACCTGGTAGGTCGCTCCGCCGACTCGGCGGGAGCGGACCTCGAGGGAAGGCTTGACGTTGTCCATTGCCTTCTTGAGTGCTGCGACAGGATCGCCGCCGCTCTTGGCGCGGGCACCCTCAAGTGCGCCGTACACGATGCGTTCTGCAGTGGACTTTTTGCCGTCGACGAGTACCTTGTTGATCAGCTGAGTGACCAGTGGGGAACCGTAAACGGGATCTACAACTAGCGGCCGCTTAGGGGCCGGGCCCTTACGTGGCATTACTTCTTCTCCATCTTCGCGCCGTAGCGGCTACGAGCCTGCTTGCGGTTCTTGACACCCTGGGTATCAAGCGCACCACGGACGATCTTGTAACGGACACCGGGCAGATCCTTCACACGACCACCGCGCACCAGCACGATGGAGTGTTCCTGAAGGTTGTGACCGACACCTGGGATGTAAGCGGTAACTTCGATGCCGCCGTTGAGGCGCACACGGGCGACCTTACGGAGCGCCGAGTTCGGCTTCTTGGGGGTGGTCGTGTAAACGCGGGTGCAAACGCCGCGCTTCATGGGGCTGCCCTTCAGTGCGGGCGCCTTGGTCTTGACGACCTTAGGTGTCCGGCCCTTACGGACCAGCTGGTTAATAGTAGGCACTTCTGCGTTCTCCGTAATGTCTAGAGATATTGGCTGTCGTTTGCGCCGAACCCACACATGTAAGCCGTCGCGACTTGACCGTAGGCGTGCGAAAATGTGGCATTCGTTGTACAAGTTCCCTACAACGCGGAGATACGTCCGTCAAGACGCCGATCCTCTGCCACACAAACAATTACCACTACTCTACCAGAGATCGCTTAGCGCTTAGACGCGCCCCAGGAGTCCCAACTTCTGCTGGCCGCTCCCCCACCCAGGGCGGAAGGGTTTAACGCGGCAAGCCCCGCCCACCCGAAGGTGTGCGGGGCCTGCTGCTTCAGTATCTTCTAGCGGATCGCCTAGCGGAACTCGGAACCCATGTCGTAGTCATCCAGTGGGATGGCGTGGAACTCGGGTGTCATCGAACCTTCGACGCCTGCATAGTCAAAGTCGCTGAAAGCGCTCGGACCAGTAAACAGGTTGGCCTTTGCTTCTTCTGTCGGTTCGACGGTGATCTTCGTGTAGCGGTCCAGGCCAGTTCCGGCCGGGATCAGCTTACCGATGATCACGTTTTCCTTCAGACCCAGCAGAGGGTCGCTCTTGCCTTCCATGGCGGCCTGCGTCAGAACGCGGGTGGTCTCCTGGAAGGATGCGGCTGACAGCCACGACTCGGTGGCGAGCGACGCCTTGGTGATACCCATGAGCTCGGGACGGCCTGAAGCCGGCTTCTTGCCCTCGGATACCACTCGACGGTTCTCGTCCTCGAAGCGACGGCGTTCTGCCAGCTCTCCGGGGAGGAGGTTCGATTCACCTGACTCGATCACCGTGACGCGGCGAAGCATCTGGCGAACGATGACCTCGACGTGCTTGTCGTGGATGCCTACACCCTGGCTGCGGTACACGGTCTGTACCTCATCGACCAGGAATTCCTGTGCCTTACGAGGGCCGAGGATCCGGAGGATCTGCTTCGGATCGACAGCACCAAAGACCAGCTGCTGTCCAACCTCAACATGCTCGCCATCAGTGACCAGCAGGCGCGCACGCCGCAGGACTGGGTAGGCGATTTCCTCGGAGCCATCGTCGGGGGTGACAACCAGCCGAAGCTGCTTCTCGCCGTCCTCGATGTTGACGCGACCCGCGACCTCGGAGATCGGAGCGACACCCTTGGGGGTACGCGCTTCGAAGAGCTCTTGGATACGAGGCAGACCCTGGGTGATGTCTTCCGCCGACGCGATACCGCCGGTGTGGAATGTACGCATGGTCAGCTGCGTGCCTGGCTCACCGATGGACTGTGCAGCGATGATGCCAACCGCCTCACCGATGTCGACCGTCTTGCCGGTAGCCAGAGAGCGGCCGTAGCAGAGGGCGCAGGTACCGACCTTCGACTCACAGGTGAGCACGGAGCGCACCTTGATGTCAGTCACACCGGCAGCGAACAGCTCGCCGATCAGGACGTCGCCGACGTCGGAACCGGCTGGTGCGAGCACCTTGCCCTTGGAGTCAACAACTTCGCTGGCCAGGGTGCGTGCGTACGCAGAGTTCTCGACCTCTTCGTGCAGCACCAGCTCACCGTCGCTGTTCGGCACCGCAATGGTGACGTTCAGCCCACGCTCGGTACCACAGTCGTCTTCGCGAACGATGACGTCCTGCGACACGTCCACCAGACGACGGGTCAGGTAACCCGAGTTGGCGGTACGCAGAGCGGTATCTGCCAGACCCTTACGGGCACCGTGCGTTGCGATGAAGTACTCCAGCACCGACAGGCCCTCACGGTAGGAGGACTTGATCGGACGAGGGATGATCTCACCCTTGGGGTTCGCTACCAGACCACGGATACCCGCAATCTGACGGACCTGGAGCCAGTTACCACGCGCACCGGAGGAAACCATACGGTTGATGGTGTTGTCCTTCGGCATGGCGCCGCGCATGGACTCGGCGACCTCGTTGGTTGCCTTGTTCCAGATGTCGATCAGTTCCTGACGACGTTCCTCATCAGCGATGAGGCCCTTGTCGAACTGGGACTGGACCTTGGCGGCCTGCTTTTCGTAGACCTCCATGATGCCGGCCTTGTTGATCGGCGCGGAGATATCGGAGATGGCCACGGTGACACCGGAGCGGGTTGCCCAGTAGAAACCGGCATCCTTCAGGTTATCCAGCGTTGCCGCCGTGACAACCTTCGGGTACCGCTCGGCGAGATCGTTGACGATGGTGGACAGCTGTCCCTTATCGGCAACCTTCTCAACCCAGGGGTAGTCAGCGGGCAGCGTCTCGTTGAACAGCACCTGTCCGAGGGAGGTTTCGATCAGCGCGGGAGTTCCTTCAACCCAGCCTTCGGGCGCAGCGACATCAGCGCTGGGCACGAAGTTCGGAATCCGGATCCGCACTACCGAGTTCAGGTGCAGGACACCCATGTCGAAGGCCATGATGGCTTCGGCCGGGGTGCTGAAGACACGACCCTCGCCTGCTGAACCTTCACGCTTGGTGGTGAGGTGGTGCAGGCCGATGATCATATCCTGCGAAGGCAGGGTCACCGGACGGCCGTCCGAAGGCTTCAGGATGTTGTTCGAGGAGAGCATCAGGATGCGCGCCTCGGCCTGGGCCTCAGGGCTCAGGGGCAGGTGAACTGCCATCTGGTCGCCGTCGAAGTCAGCGTTGAACGCGCCACAAACGAGTGGGTGCAGCTGAAGGGCCTTACCTTCAACCAGCTGTGGTTCGAACGCCTGGATACCCAACCGGTGCAGGGTAGGTGCGCGGTTAAGCAGGACAGGGTGCTCAGTGATGATCTCTTCGAGAACATCCCAGACCTGCGGGCGGTAACGCTCAACCATCCGCTTGGCGCTCTTGATGTTCTGCGCGTGGTTGAGGTCAACCAGACGCTTCATCACGAACGGCTTGAAGAGTTCCAGCGCCATCTGCTTGGGCAGACCACACTGGTGCAGCTTCAGCTGAGGGCCGACGACGATCACCGAACGACCCGAGTAGTCAACGCGCTTACCCAGAAGGTTCTGGCGGAACCGACCCTGCTTGCCCTTGAGCATGTCAGAGAGCGACTTCAGCGGGCGGTTGCCTGGTCCGGTGACCGGGCGGCCACGACGACCGTTGTCGAACAGGGAGTCAACAGCTTCCTGGAGCATCCGCTTTTCGTTGTTGACGATGATCTCGGGTGCACCGAGATCGAGCAGGCGCTTCAGGCGGTTGTTGCGGTTGATCACGCGGCGGTACAGGTCGTTGAGGTCGGAGGTCGCGAAGCGGCCACCGTCCAGCTGGACCATGGGGCGCAGTTCCGGTGGGATCACTGGGACTGCATCGAGCACCATGCCGAGTGGGCTGTTGGTGGTGGTGAGGAACGCGTTGACGACCTTCAGTCGCTTCAGAGCCCGCGTCTTACGCTGGCCCTTACCGTTCTGAATGATGTCGCGGAGCATTTCGGCCTCGGCGGGCATGTCGAAGTTCTCAAGACGCTTCTTGATTGCTTCGGCGCCCATCGAGCCCTCGAAGTACAGTCCGTAACGGTCGCGCAGCTCGCGGTAGAGGCCCTCGTCGCCTTCAAGGTCTGCGACCTTGAGGCTCTTGAACCGGTCCCAGACCTGCTCGAAGCGTTCGATTTCGATGTCAGCGCGCTTACGCACGTTGGCCATCTGGCGGTCAGCCGAGTCGCGAGCTTTCTTCTTCTCGGCAGCCTTGGCGCCTTCACCCTCAAGCCGGGCAACCTCATCCTCAAGGTCCTTGGCAATGGTGGCGATGTCGGAGTCGCGCTGGTCGATCATTTGCTTCTTCTCAAGGTCGTGCTCGGCCTGGAGGTTCGGCAGTTCAGCGTGACGGTTTTCCTCGTCGACTGAGGTGATCATGTAGGCAGCGAAGTAGATGACCTTCTCGAGGTCCTTCGGTGCGAGGTCCAGCAGGTAGCCCAAGCGCGAGGGAACGCCCTTGAAGTACCAGATGTGGGTGACGGGAGCTGCAAGCTCGATGTGTCCCATGCGCTCACGGCGTACCTTGGCGCGGGTTACTTCGACGCCACAACGCTCACAAATGATGCCCTTGAAGCGGACACGCTTGTACTTGCCGCAGTAGCATTCCCAGTCGCGGGAAGGTCCGAAGATCTTCTCGCAGAAGAGGCCGTCTTTCTCAGGCTTGAGGGTACGGTAATTGATGGTTTCCGGCTTCTTGACCTCGCCAAAAGACCAACCACGGATTTCGTCCGCAGTGGCAAGGCCGATTCGCATGAGGCCGAAGGAGGATTCGCTGGACATATGGTCCCTGTTCTCTCTTTGTTCTCTAAATTCTTGAAGTCTTCATAAGGGGCGGGGAGGAGGCGTTCACGGGGTCACTGGTCCTCGCAGACCTGGCGACCACCGGCGCCATCCGGACCGGTGTTCGAGGGAGCGGCCTTTAATATTTCTAGGCCGTCCGCGGCCGACGAAATTTCGTTGGCCGCTTTTCGAACACCGGTTCGGGTGAACTAAACTTCCTCGACAGAACTTGGCTCGGCCCGTGACAGGTCGATGCCCAGTTCCTCCGCGGCCCGGAAGACTTCTTCATCCGAGTCACGCATCTCTATCGTGGTTCCGTCAGTGGAAAGTACTTCCACGTTCAGGCACAACGACTGCATTTCCTTGATCAGCACCTTGAAGGACTCGGGGACACCCGGCTCTGGGATGTTCTCACCCTTCACGATCGCTTCGTAGACCTTCACGCGGCCGTGGATATCATCCGACTTGATCGTCAGAAGTTCCTGCAGCGTGTAGGCGGCGCCGTAGGCCTCGAGGGCCCAGACTTCCATTTCACCGAAGCGCTGTCCGCCGAACTGTGCCTTACCACCCAGCGGCTGCTGCGTGATCATGGAGTACGGTCCGGTGGAACGTGCGTGGATCTTGTCGTCCACCAGGTGGTGCAGCTTCAGGATGTACATGTAGCCGACCGAAATGGGGTCCGGGAACGGCTCGCCGGAGCGACCGTCAAAGAGCAACGCCTTGCCGGATCCGCCGATGAGGCGGTTTCCGTCGCGGGTTTCCCGGGTGGAGTTCATCAGACCAACGATTTCGTCCTCTGTTGCGCCGTCGAAGACGGGGGTTGCAACAGTGGTCGAACCGCTTTCGCGGGGCAGGTTCGGGAGGTTCTTCAACCATTCCGGCTCGCCATCGATCTTCCAGCCCTGCTTGGCCACCCAACCGAGGTGGATTTCCAGGACCTGGCCGACGTTCATTCGACCTGGGACACCCAGCGGGTTCAGCACGATATCGACGGGGGTTCCGTCTTCCATGAACGGCATGTCCTCGATCGGCAGGATCTTGGAGATGACGCCCTTGTTACCGTGGCGGCCAGCCAGCTTGTCGCCGTCGGTGATCTTACGCTTCTGAGCCACGTAGACGCGGACCAGCTGGTTCACGCCGGGGGGCAGCTCGTCGTCGTTGTCGCGATCGAAGATGCGCACACCGATAACTGTTCCGGACTCGCCGTGGGGAACCTTCAGTGACGTGTCGCGAACCTCGCGGCTCTTCTCACCGAAGATGGCCCGCAGCAGACGCTCCTCAGGGGTCAGCTCAGTTTCACCCTTGGGAGTGACACGGCCAACCAGGATGTCGCCAGCTTCAACCTCGGCACCGATGTGGATGATGCCACGCTCGTCCAGGGCCCCAAGGACCTCTTCGGAGACGTTCGGGATGTCGCGGGTGATTTCCTCGGCACCAAGCTTGGTGTCGCGGGCGTCAACCTCGTGCTCCTCGATGTGAATCGAGGTCAGCACGTCGTCGGAGACGATGCGCTGGGAGAGGATGATCGCGTCCTCGAAGTTGTGACCTTCCCAGGACATGAACGCAACGAGCATGTTCTTGCCCAGTGCGAGCTCACCCTGGTCGGTGGACGGACCGTCGGCGATCATCGTGTTGTACTCGACCCGGTCACCCTCGGAGACCAGCACGCGCTGGTTGTACGCGTTGCCCTGGTTGGAGCGTGCGAACTTCATGATCGGGTAGTTGGTCTCGGTGCCGTCGTCGTTGAGGATGCTCACCAGATCGGCTGAGACCTCCTTGACAACGCCAGCCTTCGTGGCGGTGACAGCGTCACCGGCGTCGACTGCTGCGTTCTTCTCCATGCCGGTGCCCACGAGGGGACGCTCGGAACGGAGCAGGGGAACAGCCTGACGCTGCATGTTCGCACCCATCAGGGCACGGTTCGCGTCATCGTGTTCCAGGAACGGGATCATGGCCGTAGCCACCGACACCATCTGGCGCGGGGAGACGTCCATGTACTCGACCTCGATGGCCTCGACCAGAACGGGCTCGCCCGAACCGCCTCGGGTACGCACCAGAACCGTAGGCTCGATGAAGTTACCCTTGCCGTCGAGAGGCGCGTTCGCCTGAGCAATCAGGCGCTCCACCTCGTCGTCGGCGGTGAGGTAGTCAATCTGCTCGGTGACGATTCCGCCGACTACCTTGCGGTACGGGGTTTCGATGAAGCCGAACGTGTTGATGCGTCCGTAGGATGCCAGCGAACCGATCAGACCAATGTTCGGTCCTTCAGGGGTTTCGATGGGGCACATACGACCGTAGTGGGACGGGTGAACGTCACGAACTTCCATGCCTGCGCGGTCACGGGACAAACCGCCCGGGCCCAGCGCTGACAGGCGACGCTTGTGCGTCAGGCCGGCCAGAGGGTTGTTCTGATCCATGAACTGCGACAGCTGGGACGTTCCGAAGAACTCCTTGATCGCCGCAACTACTGGACGGATGTTGATCAGGGTCTGAGGTGTGATGGCCTCAACGTCCTGCGTGGTCATCCGCTCGCGGACAACGCGCTCCATCCGGGACAGGCCGGTGCGGACCTGGTTCTCGATGAGCTCGCCGACCGCACGGATGCGTCGGTTACCGAAGTGGTCGATGTCATCGACCTCAACGCGCAGTTCGACGTCGCCGCCGTCGCGCTTGCCGGTCAGAGTCTTCTCGTTGGCGTGCAGGGCCACCAGGAACTTGATCATCGCGACAATGTCGTCAATGTTCAGGACCGAAGCGTCCTTGTCGTCAAGGCTCTTGTCGATACCCAGCTTGCGGTTGATCTTGTAACGACCAACCTTGGCCAGGTCGTAGCGCTTGGGGTTGAAGTACAGGTTGTCGAGCAGCGTCTTGGCAGCCTCGACTGTGGGGGGCTCTCCCGGGCGAAGCTTCCGGTAGATATCCAGCAACGCGTCTTCCTGGGTTTCGGTGGTGTCTTTCTCCATGGTGGCGCGGATGGAGTCGTACTCGCCGAAGGTTTCGAGGATCTGGCCCTCGGTCCAGCCCAGCGCCTTCAGGAGCACTGTGACTGACTGCTTGCGCTTACGGTCAAGGCGGACGCCGACCTGGTCGCGCTTGTCGATTTCGAGTTCAAACCAGGCACCACGTGACGGGATGATCTTCGCGCTGAAGATGTCCTTGTCACTGGTCTTGTCGGCGGTGCGCTCGAAGTAGGCACCCGGTGAACGGACCAGCTGTGAAACGACGACACGCTCGGTGCCGTTAATCACAAACGTGCCCTTCTCCGTCATCAACGGGAAGTCGCCCATGAACACTGTCTGCTGCTTGATTTCGCCAGTGTTGTTGTTCATGAACTCGGCCTTGACATACAGAGGGGCCGCGTACGTAGCGTCGCGGTCCTTGCACTCAGCCATGGTGTATTTCGGATCGGCGAACTCCGGCTCCGAGAAACTCAGGGACATGGTGCCCTGGAAATCCTCGATCGGGGAGATCTCTTCAAAGATGTCAGCGAGACCGGATGTGGAGGCCACACCCTGCAGCTTCAGCTCCAGGGCTTCCTGCACGCGCGCCTTCCAGCGATCGTTTCCAACCAGCCAGTCGAAACTGTCAGTTTGGAGCGCGAGGAGGTTAGGAACGTCCAGCGGTTCGTGAATCTTTGCGAATGAAAGCCGGGTGGAGACGCCTTCGGCGTCGACCTGGCTGGTAGCGGTTGCATTATTAGAGGTGCTCGAGGCGACCAAGAGGGATCCTTCCACAGACCTTCGGCTTGTTCAGCTATATCCGCCCTCTTTGCACTGCCATCGCGTATCAACGCGAGGATTGTGTGTGCGAACCAGGAGCCTGCGGTCAATGACCGGACAGTAAATCTGCCGTTAAATGACTAACGCAAGACAAAGCCCACCGCTATATGAAGGCCGAGGTTAAGAGGAAAGACGCAAATATCTACTGTACTGCAGAGCTCCCGTCCTGTCCAGCCCGGGTGTGGTATACGTAATCCGGGTCAGCCTGCCTGGGTCACCCAGATCAGGAGCATGGTCACCAGGAATCCGGTGAGGAAGTTCAGCCTGATGAAGCGCCGCCATCCCCGGTTGGCAGTTTCGCAGTGCTCATCGCTGAGGTTGGCGTACGGCAGGATACTGAGGATGTAGGGCAGGGCCAGCAGCCCACCCAGCGTCGCTGGCCACGGCGCCAGCAGCATCAGCAAGCCGCTCACCAGATAGGCGCCGACGGCGAACCGCACCACCGCACGCGCGCCCAGGACCGTGGCGATCGATGCAATGCCGCCTTCGCGGTCGGCCTGGATGTCCTGGACGGCACCGAACGCCTGGCTGGCGATGCCCCACAGGAAGAACGCCCCGAGCACCGCCCAGAGCCCGGCGTCGAAGGTGGCGCCGGCCAGGACCAGCCCAAACACTGCGGGGCTGACAAAGTGGGTGCTCGACGTGACCGAGTCGATGAACGGCCGTTCCTTGAACCTCAGACCCGGCGCGCTGTAGGCGACGACGGCGAACACACTCACTGCGAGTACCAGTGCCGAGAGCGGATGCCCCAGCACCAGCAGCACGGCCAGGAACGGAGCGTTGGTGAGTACTGCAGCCCACAGGGTGATGCGGTGGAACCGGCGGTCGAGGACTGCCCCCTCGACGCCGCCCTTGCGTGGGTTGCGGAGGTCCGACTCGTAGTCGAAGACGTCATTGATGCCGTACATCGCGAGGTTGTAGGGAATCAGGAAGTACAGCGTCCCGATGACGAAGGCCACGTCGATGGTTCCGGTGGTGAGAAAGTAGGCGGCGGCGAAGGGGAACGCCGTGTTGACCCAGGAAACCGGGCGCGAGGACAGCAACAGCATCCGCGCCACCCCCGTGTGGCCGGTCCCGGCCTGCGCACTCATGGGCTGGCCTGCTCAGGCGAGCGGGTGGAGGAGGACGGGGTGAAGAGGGTCCACAGTGCCGGCAGCAGCACTACGGCCGCCAACGGGTAGGCGAAGTCTTCGACGGGCGCAACGCCCACAAACACGCCGGAGATCCATTCAGAGTTGTAGCCAAAAAATCCCAGCCGGATCATCAGGTTGTCGAAAACCGCTGTGAGCGCCAGCAGGATGATTGCCGACAGCCCTACCGCACGCCAGGAAAGCGTAGCCGCAGTGTCGGGAGCTGCCGGCGAGCCGGTCGCTGACGCCCCGGTACGACGACGGGAGCTCACCACCGCTGCGACGGCGACGATGGCGACGGGGATCAGGAAGATCGCGTTGAGGGTCCAGTACGTCACTGAGCCACCCGCGTTCGTGTCTCGATGGTCCGTTTCATCAGCAGGTAGATGTTCATCGCCATCCAGCAGAGGAAGGTCAGGAAGAACAACTCCTCCAGGGGAAGTTCGGGTGCCAGCATGGCGCCGATCATGAACTCGGAGTCACCTTTATAGAAGATGTCCAGCCCTATTCCGCCCAGGTCCCAGGCCAGGAAGAACCCCACTCCCACGGCCAGGACCAGTCCTGCCCGGCGGGGCGCTGCCCAGAAGAACAATCCGTACCGGTAATCCATCAGGGCTGCACACGCCAGTCCGCCGAGCAGGGAGACCAGGTACAGGGCACTGATCATTGTCTGCCCTTGCTTTCGGCGACCAATGGAGCAGCACCTGGGGCGACCAGCGGCTCGGCCAGCGGACCGGTGCTGGTGTCGGAGCGCAGCCGTTTGATCAGCAGTTCGGCGCTGATCAAACACATCGGGATGCCGATGCCGGGGATGGTTGAGCTGCCCGCATAGTAGAGCCCTTCCACCTTGCGGCTCTTGTTGCGGCCCCTGAAGAACGCGCTCTGCTTCAGCACGTGCGCCGGGCCCAGCGAAGTGCCTTGCCAGGCGTTGAAGTCCCCCACGAAATCCTGCGGCCCGTAGGTCCGGCGCACCACAATCCGGTCGGCGAGGTCGGGGATGTCCGCCCACTTGCTGATCTGGTCAATCACCGTGTCGGCGAGGCTTTCGATGCGCCGGTCCCCCGCACCGCCGATCCCGCCGGCGCCCAGCCCTGGATCAGCCGGCAGCGGGACCAGGACAAACACGTTTTCGTGACCCTGTGGGGCCACCCCGGGGTCGGTGGCGCTGGGCCGGCACACGTACAGCGACGCCGGGGTCGGCACTGAGGTGGTCTTGCCGAAGATCCGGGAGAAGTTGTCTTCCCAGTCCGCGGTGAACAGAAGTGTGTGGTGTTCCAGTTCGGGCAACTGCCCCTTGACTCCCAGGTACAGGAGCAGGGCGCTGGGCCCTGCGGTCCGCCCGGACCAGTACTTCTCCGGGTAGGTCTGGTCGGCGGGCTGCAGAAGCTGCGTCTCGGCGTGGTGCAGATCGTTGGCGGCGACCACCGTGTCTGCGGGGGTGGTGTGCTCGGTGCCGTCGGCCGACACCCAGCGGACGCCGGTCACCCGGGCCTTTTGGGACCGGCCATCGCCGGGCAGGGTGAGGATCTGTTCCACCCGGGCGCCGGTGATGACCTCGACGTTCCTCGATCGGGCCTGGGAGTCGATGGCCTCGGTCAGCCGGGTGAAACCGCCCATCGGGTACAGGACGCCGTCGTCGAGATCCAGGTGGCTCATCAGGTGGTACATGCTGGGGGCTTCGAACGGGGATGTGCCCAGGAAGACCGCCGGGTAGCCGAGGATCTGTCGCAACCGGTTATCGGTCACCGTTGCGGCAGCGAGCTTGGACAGCGGTTGCAGGAGCAGGCGCACCAGCTTCGGGACACGGCTGAGCACATCGGGGCGGAGCAGGGGCAGGAAGGACTGAAAGGTGGTGTAGAGGAACCGGCGGGTGGCCATGGTGTACGTTTCGCCGGCCGAATCCAGGTACTTTTCCAGGGCCTCCCCCGCACCGGGTTCGACGTCGTTGAACAGCTTGACGACGTCGGCCCGCTCAGCGGGAACGTTGATGGGCTCGGTGTGCCCCTCGGAATACACCCGGTACCCCGGATCCAGTTTGACCAGTTCCAGGTGGTCGGCCGCGCTGGTGCCAAGGAGCCTGAAGAAATGGTCGATCACCTCGGGCATGAGGTACCAGGACGGCCCGGTGTCGAACCTGAACCCGTCGCTCTCCCATAGCCCGGCGCGGCCCCCGGTGGCCGCCTGCTTTTCGAGCACGGTGACGGTGTGCCCCTCCTCAGCAAGCAGCGCGGCCGACGCGAGGCCGGCGATCCCGCCGCCAATGACTACTACGTTCCGGCGTGGGCCGTTCAGGGGTGCGTGCGCGTTCATGGCAGCCTTCCGGTGGTCATCAGGGTGTTTCATCAGGCTGCGGGACACGGCCCGCCAGTGCCTGGGCGGCGATCCGGAGTTTCACGGGATTGGGAACCCGGACCCGTGAGGTGAGGAGCTCCTCGGCGGGAGTCCTGCGCAGCCGCAGGGACAGTTCGGTGAAAAGTCCCTGGGCCAGGGCGACGGCGCGGCGGCTGGAACCCGGCAGGTCGCGGAGGGCGTCGGCCGAGACGGCCAGATCCGCGGCAATGTCATCGAGCAGCCGGTGTTTGTCGGCTTCGCCAAAATTGCCGGGCCTGATCCCCGGGAAGTAGCTGCGCCCCAGGGCCTCGAAGTCGTCGGCGAGGTCACGCAGGAAGTTGATCTTCTGGAAGGCAGCTCCCAGCCTGCGGGCTCCGTCGACCAGCTTGCGTTCCTGGTCGGCGCTGCGCGGGCTGGCTTCCTGGTAGAGGAAACACTTCAGGCACATGAGCCCCACTACTTCGGCCGACCCGTAGACGTACTCGTCGAACGATTCGGCGGTGTGCTCGGTCCGCTCCAGATCAGCGCGCATCGAGGCGAAGAAGGGCCTGGTCAGGTCCGCGGCGATTCCGGTTTCCCTGGCGGTGTTGGCAAAGGCGTGCACAACCGGGTTGGCGCTGTATCCCACGGCCATGGCTCGTTCGGTTTCCTGCTCCAGGTCGTCAAGCACCGCGCGCGTCTGATCAAGGCTGAGCCCGGCGGCGGCTGCAGCGCCGTCCACCACTTCATCGGCGACCCGGACCAGGGCATAGACAGTCTCAACGTGCTGGCGGACATCGCCGCCGAGGAGCCGTGATGCCAGCCCAAACGAGGTGGAGTAGGACCTGATCACCACCGCCGAGGTTCGGTGAGTCACATCGGTGTAGAAGGCAAGAGCATCGCGTGGCTGCATGAGAAGCTACCGCACCCTCGCCAGGACGGCAGTGGCCACGGGGCTCAGACCCTGGCGCAGTTCGGCAGGGATATGGCCGGCCTCCAGATGGACCTGCGCCCGCTGCGCATATTCGGTCGCCAGAGCCACCGCATGATCCAGGGCCCCGCAGGTCCGCAGGACGCCGCGGATCTTTTCGGCCCCGGCAGCTGAAAGCTCGGACGATCCGATCAGTGAGGAAACCTCTTCCCACTCGGCCCGCTGGGCAACGTAGGAGATCAGTGCTGTCCGTTTGCCCTCCCGCAGGTCCCCCCAGGTGGTCTTGCCGGTGGTTTTCTCGTCACCGAAGACCCCGAGAATATCGTCGGCGACCTGGTAGGCGATCCCCACATCCCTGCCGAAGTCACCGAGCGAATCGATGATGGTTTCATCAGCGCCAGCCAGGACAGCGCCGGCTTTGAGCGGGCTCTCGAAGGAATAGACCGCCGTCTTCAGGCGCGCCATCTGAAGGGTGTCCTCGGACGACGTCGTGTTGGAGGTTGAGGCGTCGACGTCGAGTAGCTCCCCTGCTGCTGAGGCGAACACTGCGTCGTCCAGGAGCCAGCCGAGCCGTTCCCGGGTGGCGGGGTCGGTGCGGACGCCGTCAAGGAGGCGGTGCGCGCTGGAGAGGGCCAGGTCCCCGGCAATGACCCCCATGGAGAGCCCACGGTGCGCTGCGTCGTCGGGCGCGAGACCGGCGTTTTCCGCGAGCTGACGGTATGTGCCCGAAACGTTGGGGATTCCCCGCCTGACGAAGTCGCGGTCGATGACGTCGTCGTGAACGATCAGGGCTGTGTGGAGCATTTCGAAGGACGCCGCCACCATGGCCGCGGTGGCACGGTCGGTTCCCGCCAGGCAATCGTAGGCTGTCATGACCATGCGCGGCCGGAATCGTTTGCCACCGGCTGCGCAGTTCTCGAGGGTTTCCCACAGGTGGTGATAGGTGGGTCCAAGGGTCGCGGCACGGGCCTTCGAGCGGGCGAAGCTCTTGGCAAGGACACTTTCCACCTGCTCCAAGCCGCGGGAGTCAACCAGCAAGGTTTCCATGTCCATAGGTAAAGTAAACACTGACCCCACATTTTTATGCTAAACGACTCAGGTCAGAGAGCGGTCAGACAGTGTTTGTAGCAGAAGGCAGTCCCCGCTCCAGTGCGGAACTTGTCGTCCTGGTGGACGACGACGGCACCCCCATCGGGACGCAGGAGAAGTCCGAGGTGCACCACACGTCAACTCCGCTGCACCTCGCCTTTTCCACCCATGTCTTCGACGCCGACGGCCGGATTCTCGTCACCCGCCGGGCGCTCTCCAAACGCACGTGGCCGGGCGTCTGGACCAATTCGTTCTGCGGGCATCCCGGTCCGGGAGAGTCCACGGTGGATGCGATTGCGCGGCGTGCCGACTATGAGCTGGGAATCATCGTCACCGACCTGACCCCCGCCCTGCCGGACTTCAGGTACCGGGCAGTGGACTTTTCGGGAGTGGTGGAGAACGAGATTTGCCCCGTCTACACCGCCCGTTGCAGCGGGCAGCTATCCCCGCGGGCATCGGAGGTCTGCCAGTGGGAGTGGGTTGAACCCCGCCAGCTCGTGGAAGCGGTCCGTCTCACCCCCTGGGCCTTCAGCCCCTGGCTGACGCTCCAGCTTCCGCGGCTCTACCCCGCTGAGTGATACCGCCGCCGGGTAGCCGGCCTTAGGTGATTGGCCCAGCGCTCCCACGGTGGTGCGATGCTCCAGTGCAATGCAATGGTATGAAAGGCACGGGTGACACGACGTCGCAGGTCGGCTCCCCCCACCAGCGCACGAGGTGAGATCCCGACCCGCAGGGAAAAGTCACACGCCGTCCGGTGGCCGGGATCCAGCGCAAACGCGAGGTCGACGTCGTCGTGCACCTCGGGATCGGTTGAATGCACCCGGGACTGCACCGCCTCCCACACCTCGGTGCGTATCGCCATATTGGAACCGAACAGCGGCCAGCGCGCCATGGCCGCGCCCATGAGGAGAAAATAGGCCCGCATGTACAGCAAATCTGCTGTGACGGCCCGCAGCCGGGATACACCGTAGAACTGGCCGGGCCCGGTCAGCGCCGCGAGCCCGACGTCGGCGGCGAAGCGGGCGGCAATCTTCTCCAGCCAGTCGTCGGAGGGCACTGAATCGGCGTCGCACCGCACGATGACAGCGCCCTTGGCCTGGTTGTAGCCGGCAGCGGCAGCCGCGCCAATGCCCACCCGGGGCTCGGTGACCACCAGCGCACCGTGGGCCTCAGCGATCGCGACCGTGAGGTCGGTGGAGCCGTTGTCGACAACGAGCACCTCCAGCGGCTGATAGGTCTGGGCGGCGAGGGCGTCAAGGCAAACCGAGAGGAGCTCGCCGTCGTTCCGGCACGGAATGACCACTGAGAGCGTAGGGAGCATGCCTTTGATACTAGGGTGTTTTACATGATCGACGATTTACTTCGACCTCCGGCAACCCCCTGGGCGGTGATGGCTGACGCGGTCCGCGGGGCCGCTCTGCTCAGCGTCATTGTCGTGCTGCTCTGGTGGGGGCCGGTCGAGTTTGCGGTACTTTTCCTGGTGCTCGGTGGAGTCCTCGTGTCGAGAATGGTCCGGGTTGATCCGAGGATCGATACCGTCTACGGTCTCGCTCTGCTGGTGGCCGCGTGGAGCGCCGTAGTGGATCTGTACGAGCTGATCTCCTGGTGGGATCTTGTCATCCACACGCTCGCCACAGCGGCAATCGCGCCCATCGCCTACCTGCTGCTGTTGCGGATGCGGTACGTGCCTCGGCCCGAGCCGACCCGACGGGCCGGAACGGGAGTCGCGATCATCACCCTCGCGCTCGGTCTGGGCCTCAGTGTGGTGTGGGAGTTTGCTGAGTGGGCTGGAAACGAGTACATCACCAAGGAGATCAATGTGGGCTATGAAGACACGCTGGCCGACATGGCTGCCGGCGGTGCCGGCTCCCTGTCGGCCGGGGTGGTCCTCGCTTCCTCGTTGTCACGACACCGGCACTCCATTTCAGTTAATGCTCACTAGCTGAGCTGGGGAGGAGGGAGTAGCCTTGTCTGCAACTGCTTCAAAGACGAAAGTGAGCGTTCCCCTCGATGAACACTGCAGAAAAGTCACCCGCCGACGTCGTTATTGTCGGAGGTGCCCGGACCCCTCAGGGCCGCCTGAACGGCCAGCTGTCCTCCTTTACCGCTGTTGATCTGGGAGCCCTGGCGGTTGCCGGTGCACTGGACAAGGCTGGGGTCGACGCCGGCACAGTGGGGGCCGTCATCATGGGCCACGTCATCCAGGCGGGCTGCGGCCAGAATCCTGCACGGCAGACCGCATTGAAAGCAGGGATCGGCTGGGATGTCCCAACGGTCACCATCAACAAGGTCTGTCTCTCCGGCCTGACGGCTGTCATCGACGCAGCCCGACTAATCCGCAGCGGCGAGGCAACGGTGGTGGTTGCCGGGGGCCAGGAATCCATGACCCGTGGGCCCCACCTGCTGCCGGGATCCCGCCAGGGCTGGACGTACGGCAACATTCAGGCGATCGACTCGGTGGCCAACGACGGCCTGACCGACGCGTTCGACAACGAGTCGATGGGCGCCTCTACCGAGCGCGGCAACACCGGCCTGGGCATCAATCGGGACGAGCAGGACGCCGTCGCCGCCGCTTCACATCAGCGCGCTGCGGCGGCAATGGAATCCGGTGTGTTCGACGTCGAAATTGTGCCGGTTTCGGTCCCCCAGCGAAAGGGTGACCCGGTGGTCCTGAGCCGGGATGAGGGGATTCGCCCGACGACGACAGTCGAGTCCCTCGCAGGGCTGCGGCCAGCGTTTGATCAAGCCGGCACCATCACAGCAGGTAATTCGTCACCACTGTCAGACGGTGCAGCAGCGCTTGTCCTGACAACGCGGGCTTACGCCGAGGAGAATTCGCTCACCGTCCTCGCGGTGGTGGGGCAGCCTGGCCAGGTGGCCGGACCCGACAACTCGTTGCACTCGCAGCCATCGCGGGCGATTGAGCAGGCTTTGGGGCGCGCCGGCTGGCAAACGTCGGAGCTGGACTTCGTGGAAATCAACGAGGCCTTTGGCTCGGTGGCGTGCCAGTCCCTCAAGGATCTGGACTACCCCTTGGAGAAGACCAACATCCACGGTGGGGCCATTGCGTTGGGGCACCCCATCGGTGCCTCGGGCGCCCGCCTGGCCCTGCATGCTGCGCACGAGCTCGCCCGTCGGGGTACCGGCAAGGCGGCCGTTTCATTGTGCGGCGGCGGCGGGCAGGGAGAAGCCCTGCTCCTCTACCGCGACTGAGCCGTGACATGAAAAAACCCCTGACTCCATGAGTCAGGGGTTTTTTCGTAAACCAGAAAAGACTACTTCAGGGTTACCGTCGCGCCAGCGGCCTCGAGGGATTCCTTGGCCTTCTCGGCAGCTTCCTTGGTTGCGCCTTCCAGCACAGCCTTCGGGGCGCTGTCGACAACGTCCTTGGCTTCCTTCAGACCCAGGGAAGTCAGTGCGCGTACTTCCTTGATCACTGCGATCTTCTTGTCGCCTGCTGCTTCGAGGATAACGTCGAAGGAATCCTTCTCCTCTTCAGCAGCTTCGCCTGCGCCGCCACCGGCGGGGCCTGCAACTGCAACTGCAGCTGCGGTGACGTCGAAGGTCTCTTCGAACAGCGTAACGAACTCGGAGAGTTCGATAATGGTCAGTTCCTTGAAAGCTTCAATGAGCTCTTCGTTGGTGAGCTTCGCCATGGCGAGAGCCTTCCTTCCTATAGTGGTGCCTGGCATCGGGTTCGACGCTCGGTACCGGAGTTTGGTGGATGAAGAAAATTACTTCTCTTCAGGCGCTGCGGCAGCTTCGGGAGCGGCCTCTGACTCGGCTGCTGCTGGTGCAGCTGCTTCCTCTGCAGCAGGAGCGTCGGCGGCTGGCGTCTCTGCTGCTGCAGGCGCTCCACTTTCCTCCTCTTGCTTGATGCGCAATGCATCAATGGTGCGGGCGAGTGCTGCCATGGGTGCTTGCAGCACTCCGGCAACGCGGGCCAGCTGAAGTTCACGCGACTCGAGAGCAGCGAGAGCCTTTACACCGGCGGCGTCAAGGGCTCGGCCCTCGAAAACACCAGTCTTGATGATGAGCTGTGGGTTGGACTTCGCGAAATCCGTCAGGCTCTTTGCCGCTGCAATAGCGTCACCCTTGATGAAGGCGATTGCAGTGGGTCCGGCGAGCTGGCTATCGAACGCGTCGATGCCGGCTTCCTTGGCTGCAATGCCCGTCAGGGTGTTTTTGACGACAGCGTACTTGGTGTCCTGGCCGAGTGAACGGCGCAGTTCCTTGAGCTGTGCAACGGTGAGCCCGCGGTATTCGGTTAGGACTGCAGCATTTGAGTCTTTGAAATCAGTGACGATTTCCTCAACTGCGCTTACCTTGATTGCGGTTGCCATAACCCTCCTTCCGGGGAATTGATGCCGGCTTTTACTGCCCCAATAAAAAACGCCCCGCGCAGATGCACGGGGCTTCGGTACATCGGCTTTACCGTGTGTACCGAGGAGCTTCGTTCACCTGCGCTGGCCGCCCTTGACGGGAACCTTCAGACACATGCCCCGGCCCGCAAGCCACAGGAAACCTGTGGATAAAGGGTGGGGTACGCATCGACCGACGGTCTTTGGTTCTTCAATGGTACGTCACCGGTCAGAGGGTAACCAAATCCTGGCCCCTCGCGGGGTTTCCGTCCCGGTCTGGGACGCGGGATGGCCAGCCCTCTCACGGAATAGTGGCCCACCCGCAGGGCAGCGGTCGGGCCACCACTTTTCCGCAGGGCAGCCACTTTTCTGCGCCGCCGGACGCGGTGCTGCCACTTTCCTGCCCGGCCGAACGCGGTGCATCTACTTTCCTGCCAGCCCTCCCCCGGAATAGTGGCCCACCCGCAGGGCAGCGGTTGGGCCACCACTCTTCCGCAGGGCGGCCACTTTTCTGCGCCGCCGGGCGAAGGGCAGTCGCGTTTCCACCCGGCCGGACGCGGTGCAGCCACTTTCCTGCCAGCCCGCCCCCGGAATAGTGGCCCACCCGCAGGACAGCGGTCGGGCCACCACTTTTCCGCAGCCCAGCCACTTTCCTGCGCCGCCGGACGCAGTGCAGCCACTGTTGTCCTTAGCGTCAACCCTTCTTTTGCCACGCGGCGGTGTACCCCGCGGGCACGAAACCCAGTTCCACGTTCACCGCGAGCATGTGCGCATTCTCCTCCGCGTTCCAGGTGTAGACCCGCTTTGCCTCGGGCCAGACGGAGGGTACGGACAGCAAATTCGCTGCCTTCAACCACATACCGAGTCGATGCCCTCGATGGTTACGCAACACCAGGGTGTCGTCCTGGGACACCACTTCCGGCTTCTCCGGCTGGTACTCCAGGATGGTGTGGCCCGCGAGCAGTCCGGTGGGACAATGCCGGACCGCCCGGACCAGCGAATGGCCACCGGAGCGAAGCAGGCGGTCTTCGCCCTCCCTGATCCGTCCGGCATTCCAGACTTCCTCTTCCCAGTCCAGATCCCCCATCGGCACGTCCGTGCTCATCGTCTGGCGCAGCAGGGCGTATTGCTCCACGAGGTCTTCGGGGCAGCGGTCCCGCCACTGCACCAGCTCGTAATCCTGACCTGCTGTCTTCTGGGCGGTCCGGGCCAGCGCGTCGGCCCGCGGAAGTGACCCGTCCAGATGCAAGACGCTACACCGATCGATCTGCGCCAGCTGGAAACCGTTACGGAGGGCAAGCGCCGTCGTCGCGCAGTGCCGCGGGAAGGCGCCCGCACCCGTCGCAGGGACCAGCACGTTGACTGGACTGGCGTCGAATCCGGCGGGCTCGTCGGCCCAGGCCATGATGATCGTTCTGCCGATCTCCCGCGCGTGATCTTCCAGGGCACGGTAGAGCCGCGCACCGATGCCCTGTCTGCGGTAATCAGGATGGACTGCGACGAAGACGTAGCACGTGCCAAGGTTATCGATGAGGGGAATGTCGATGACGGCTTTCCCGACGACGACGACGCCGTCGCGCGCCACGAACGTCACACGTTCCTCGTAGTCGTTCGGCTGTGAGGACTCGTACCGCGCCTGTGGACTGTAGTAGTGGTCGTCGTTGCCCCAGAGGACCCGCTCAACCAGGTTGCTTAACTCAGCTGCCGCGACGAAGTCGGCTCCGCCAGCATGGTCGAGCGACGCCGGTCGGGTAAGGACTTCAATGGTGGTGGCAGAGGTTTTCATATCGGAAGTCTAACCGAGTGATTGAGAACTGCCAATCACTAATTCCAAACCGACTGAAATCGACGGTTAAACGACGAAGGGACGCAGCGTTATGCTGCGTCCCTTCGGCTGTCTAGCTCAGAAACTGTGCCCGACGGCGTTCGAACTGCCTAGGCGTCGGCCAGAACCTTGGTGACGCTTGGGTCAACGGTGATGCCTGGACCGAAGGTAGTGGATACCGTGGCCTTCTGGATGTAGCGACCCTTGGAAGCTGAAGGCTTCAAACGAAGCACCTCTTCCAGAGCGACCGCGTAGTTCTCGGCGAGCTTCTGCACATCGAACGACACTTTGCCGATGATGAAGTGCAGGTTGGAGTGCTTGTCGACGCGGAAGTCGATCTTGCCACCCTTGATGTCTGTAACAGCCTTCGTGACGTCGGCGGTTACGGTGCCGGTCTTCGGGTTTGGCATCAGGTTACGGGGACCCAGCACCTTACCCAGACGGCCAACCTTGCCCATGAGGTCAGGGGTGGCGACGGCGGCGTCGAAATCGACCCAGCCGGCTGCAACCTTCTCGATCATGTCGTCGGAACCAACGAAGTCGGCGCCTGCAGCAATTGCCGCTTCTGCCTTTTCACCCGTTGCGAAGACCAGGACGCGCTTGGTCTTGCCGGTGCCGTGCGGGAGGTTGACCGTGCCGCGGACCATCTGGTCAGCCTTGCGAGGGTCAACACCCAACCGGAACGCTACCTCGACGGTGGCGTCGAAGGTTGAGGGGTTGGTTTCCTTGGCCAGAACTACTGCCTCGAGCGGGGCGTACTGCTTGTCTGCCTCGATCTTGGCTTCGGCCGCCTTATATGCTTTGCTGCGCTTTGCCATCTGCTTTTTCTCCTTATGCAGTTGTGGTCTGCGGACCGCGCGGGCCCTGCCACACTCCGACGCTCGATTCCGCCAAGTTGGCGGTTCTCGCGTCTACGTTTTCTTTGTGAGGTGCACGGTGAATCGCTTCGCCGAGCGGTGGGTGAAAGGCTTTAGCCTTCTACCGTGATACCCATTGAGCGGGCGGTACCGGCGATGATCTTGGCTGCTGCCTCGACATCGTTGGCGTTGAGGTCTTCCATTTTCATGGTGGCGATCTCGTTGACCTGGTCCTTGCTCAGCTTGGCAACCTTGACGGTGTGCGGCGTTGCGGAACCCTTGGCAACTCCGGCAGCCTTCTTGATGAGCTCGGCAGCTGGAGGGGTCTTGGTGATGAACGTGAATGAGCGATCCTCATACACGGTGATTTCAACGGGGATGACGTTTCCGCGCTGGGATTCTGTTGCAGCGTTGTACGCCTTGCAGAATTCCATAATGTTGACGCCGTGCTGGCCAAGTGCTGGGCCAATGGGTGGTGCCGGGTTAGCGGCGCCCGCATTGATCTGCAACTTGATCAGGCCGGTGACCTTTTTCTTGGGGGCCATGAAGGGTCCTTCTTTCACATTACGTCCACAGGACAGGAGCGTCCCATGGGTTGTTGGTCACCATGGCGTGATGACCTACCGCACCACCTGGGCTAAGCCGGCCCGGGCGGTACGAAGCTTGATTACTGCAGCTTGGTGACCTGGCTGAACGAGAGCGTCACCGGGGTTTCGCGCTCGAAGATCGATACCAGAACAACCAGCTGCTGGGACTCCGGTTTGATCTCGGAAATTGTCGCCTGCAGGGTCTCGAATGGGCCCTCGTTGACCGTGACCGGCTCGCCTACTTCGAAGTTGACCGTCGCTGGGGTGAGCTGGTTCTTCGCTGGCTTGCCCGATTCAGGATCGGTGTGGACCACTGTGTGCTCGAGCATGGAGAACACTTCGCCGAGGCTCAGTGGCACCGGGTTGTGGGCGTTACCCACAAAGCCGGTGACTCCCGGGGTGTGCCGGACGGCACCCCACGATGCGTCGGTGAGGTCCATGCGGACGAGCACGTAACCGGGAATACGGACCCGGTTGACGATTTTGCGGGTGGTGTTCTTGATCTCCACCACTTCCTCCATCGGCACCTGGATTTCGAAGATGTGCTCTTCCATGTCCAGGGTCTGGATACGAGTCTCGAGGTTCGCTTTCACGCGGTTCTCGTAACCGGCATAGGAGTGGATGACATACCAGTCACCCTCCTGCCGGCGGAGCTGCGCCTTGAAAAGTGCCACCGGATCTTCCGCCGGAGCGGCATCCTCGTCGGCGGCTGGCTCGGAATCGTCGACGTCGGTTTCGACATCGGTGGATTCTGCGGTCTCGGTGGATTCTTCAGATTCGCCTTCGAAAGGTTCCACTGGGGACTCGGTCTCGCCGTCGGCCGAGGCATCGCTGTCAGCCGGGGTCGCTTCGACTCCGGAATCAGCTACCTGATCCTCGTTCTCCAGATCATCCTCAACAGAAGTGATCTGCCGTTCGAGTTCTTGCTCGGACACCTAGCTGCCTGCTTTCTAAAATTCTTCAGCTTGTTTACTGCATTACCGCGCGGGTCTCGCTATGCGCCGCCGAAGACCCATACCGCAGCCGTCCCGAACAGGAAGTCCAGGGCGGTCACAATCAGCATCATGATGATCACGAAGACCATCACGGTGATGGTGTACCGCACGAGTTCCCTGCGGGTCGGTACAACTACCTTCTTGAGCTCAGAGACAACCTGCCGCACGAAGAGGATGATTCGGCCGAAGAAACCCCGCTTGGGAGTGTTCTTCTCGGAAGGGCCACCCTGGGGGCTGCCCGCAGCCGTTTCGGTCACCTTCAACCTCTTCCATTTGTGTCGGTTTCTGTAGTCCGTGAGGACTCTCTTGCTACGTCGAATGCGCAGGGCAGACAGGACTCGAACCTGCAACCTGCGGTTTTGGAGACCGCTGCGCTACCAATTGCGCCACTACCCTATGGATTGATTCCGCCGATCCGACTACGCTAACGCAGGCACGAACCATCATGGCGATTTCAACACCGAGGAATAAGTCTACGCAATGTCCGCCCCGGCGTCGAACCGGAAGACCCGGCGAACCGGCTGGACCGCTAGAAGTGCCCGAAAAAGGCTGAGTTGTGCGACAGTAACGTGGCCGGACGGCGTCTTCGGCCTAAGCTGGAATCACGTCACAGTCCACTGCACCACCAACTCTAAGGGAACACCATGACTGCCACCCCTGACGCCCAGACGCAGGACGCCCCGAACGAGCCACGACGGCGGATCTCGAAGCGAATTGCCGCCATCGCTGAATCGGCGACACTCGCTGTCGATGCCAAGGCGAAGGCGCTTAAGGCCGCCGGCCGTCCGGTAATTGGGTTTGGTGCTGGCGAACCCGATTTTCCTACACCCGACTACATTGTGGAAGCGGCGATCGACGCGGCACGGCAGCCCCGTTTCCACAGGTACTCGCCTGCAGGGGGGCTTCCCGAACTGAAGCAGGCCATCGCCGAGAAGACGCTGAGGGACTCGGGCTACACGGTTGATCCGGCCCAGGTGCTTGTCACCAACGGTGGCAAGCAGGCCGTCTATGAATCCTTCGCCACCTTGCTCGATCCCGGAGACGAGGTTCTGGTTCCCACACCGTTCTGGACCACCTACCCCGAGGCAATCCGGTTGGCTGGCGGAGTTCCGGTGGAGGTGTTTGCCGGACCCGAGCAGGGCTACCTGGTGACCGTCGACCAGTTGGAAGCTGCGCTGACCCCGCGCACCAAAATTCTGCTGTTTGTTTCCCCATCCAACCCCACCGGAGCGGTTTACAGCCCGGACCAGGTGAAGGAAATCGGCGATTGGGCTGCGGGGCATGACCTGTGGGTGGTTACCGACGAAATCTACGAGCACCTCACGTACGACGGCGTCCCGTTCACCTCCATTGCCACTGCGTCACCTGCAATTGGCGACCGAATGGTGATCCTCAACGGCGTCGCAAAGACCTACGCCATGACCGGCTGGCGGGTGGGCTGGATGATCGGTCCGAAGGACGTGGTGAAGGCCGCCACCAACCTGCAGTCCCATGCCACGTCCAATGTCTCGAACGTACCCCAGATGGCGGCCTTGGCCGCAGTGTCCGGCCCGTTGACAGCAGTTAACGAGATGAAGGTGGCGTTTGACCGACGGCGGATTGCGATGGTGGAGGGGCTGAACGCGATCGACGGCATCGAGTGCCCGGTCCCCAAAGGCGCCTTCTATGCCTACGCTGACGTTCGGTCTCTGCTGGGTCGCGAACTGGGAGGGATTCGGCCAGCGACCTCAGCTGAGCTGGCCGCGCTAATTCTGGACAAGGTCGAGGTGGCGGTGGTGCCGGGTGAAGCGTTCGGCCCCAGTGGGTACCTTCGGCTGTCCTATGCCTTGGGTGATGCTGACCTCGCCACCGGCGTCGGTCGCCTGCAGGAGTTCCTCGCCACGGCGCAGTAATTAACGACGGCGCAGTAGTTTGCACAGTGTCCTCCCGGCCAGCCGCCCGGGCGCTAGAGGAGCCGCCGTTCGGCGGCCCACCGGGTGAGTTCATGCCGGGAGGACAGCTGGAGCTTCCGAAGCACCGCCGATACGTGCGTTTCGACCGTCTTGATGGAGATGAACAGCTCCTTGGCAACCTCTTTGTAGCTGTAGCCGCGGGCGATGAGGCGCATCACTTCGAGTTCGCGGGCCGAAAGCCGGTCCAGTTCGCTATCCACCGAGGCGACTGCCGCGGTGCCGAAGGCGTCAAGGACAAAACCGGCCAGCCGCGGCGAGAACACAGCGTCCCCGGAGGCAACCCTCAGCACGGCTTCGGAAATCTCGGGGCCGGAAATGGTCTTGGTGACATATCCCCTGGCACCGGCACGGATCACAGTCACCACGTCCTCTGCCGCGTCTGACACGCTCAGCGCCAGGAACCGCGTGCCCGCGAGCAGGCCAGTACAGCCCGCGATAACCTCGGCACCGCCGCCGCCGGAACCGCCCGGCAGGTGCACATCCAGGAGCACCACCTGCGGCCGGTGCTCGTGGATGGCAGCAAGGGCTTCAGCTACTCCGGCGGCTTCTGCAAGAACTGTGATTCGGCTGTCGAGGTCGGCGCGAAGACCGGATCGGAAGATGGCGTGGTCATCAACCACGACCACCGTGATTGGCTGCTGGGGATCATTCACTGCGCACCGTCTGCTTCCTTTTCTGGCATCACCAGCTTAACCTCGGTGCCTTCCGAGTTACTGCGGATGGACACCTCACCTCCGTGTCGGTCCATCCGGCTATACAGGGAGACGCGGATCCCCATCCGATCCTCCGGAATGGTCTCCGGATCGAACCCGCTGCCCCGATCCCTGACGAAGATCGTCGATCCGGTCAGGCCGGCCTCCAGGTACACGGAAATGTTGCCCCCCGCGTGTTTCGCGGCGTTGAGCACCGCCTCGCGGGCTGCCTGCGCCAGAATCTCCTGCCGCGCGGAGAGTTCAGCGTCCCCCACAACCACTACGTCGATGGGAGTGCCGTAGCTATCCTCGATCTCGGCGGCGAGGGCGCGGATCCGCTCCGCCAGGTTTCCAGACTGCTGGGTGGCATCGGCGTACAGCCAGTTTCGCAACTCACGTTCCTGCGCTCGGGCCAGCCGGACCACATCCTGTTCGGAGCCCGCCCGGTTCTGGATCAGCGCGAGGGTCTGCAGCACCGAATCATGGAGGTGGGCGGCGATTTCGGCCCGTTCAGTTTCTCTGGCCCGCCCCGATCTTTCGGTTTCGAGATCCCGCCAGAACTTCAGCCCCCACGGGGCCAACACCAGAAAGACCCCAGCCAGCACCGCTCCCGTGGCTATCAGTGTTGACCAGGTGAGTTCCCAGGAGATGGACCCGGAAACCATGATCAGCACTCCAACAGTCACCAACAGCAGGCCGGCTACCAGTCGGGCCAGGCCTCCGGCCTGCGATACCCCGGCACGGTTCATCAGGCCAGCACGGCGTGTCTCGTCCAGTTGGGTCCAGGCCAGTACTGCCCCGGCCACCACCACACCGACCGGCAGCAGGGTGTCGAGCGGCAGGTTGGCGCCAAGCTGCTGGGCAATCGCCACTGCCGCCACCAGCAAAAGTGCAGTGCCGAGCAGGACTTCGCGTTTACCGATGAGGGATTGAGTGCTGCCGCGCGACCCAGCCGAGGGATCCGCCGTCGGGCTCACCATTGGGCTTGCGGAACTCCCTACGAAGCTGCTGGTGGCCCCACCGGCAGCCCCCTGGGACGTCGGGAAGGTGAGGCGGGGGCCCACTGGGGTGGGGGCCCGCCGGAGTTGTTCCTCCAGGGTGGGGACCAGCACCCACAACCAGCCATAGAGGAAGATCCCTGCCCCGCCGGCAAATGCCAGGCCCACCATGGCGATCCGTGCCACGTTGACCGTGATGCCGAGGTGGGCGGCAAGTCCCGCGCACACACCGGCGATCATCGCGTCGTTGGAGCGAAGCAGGGCTGGTCTCATGACCCAATCCAAACACGATCCCGGGCCGACTGGTGCGGGATTCAGGGAAAGTCAGGTGCCCCTCAGGGACAGGTCAGGGTAGCCCCCGATAGAAACTCTGTTCCCCTGCCGACAGGATTGAGGTATGAACCCGCATCAGGACCCGAACGACCACTCGGATAACCCTCCGATTGAAGCAACACCCGATCCCGTGGAGCCGGCTGCCGGACACGGTCAGGACTTCAGCCCCCGGGACCAGCCCGCAGGCGAGGCTCCTCCCGCCGTCAACGGCATGCCTGACCCAGTCAGCGCTCCCGGGGGGACGCCTCGGGCCGACACACCCCCAGCAGCCTCCACCAACTTCTTTGGCTGGCTTCGTGGCCTTGGCATCGTCAGGGGTCAGGACCGCTGGATCGGCGGGGTCGCCAGCGGTATCGCGGTCCGGACCGGCCTGGACCCGGTCCTCATCCGGGGCGGGTTTATCCTGCTGGCAATCTTCGGCGGCGTGGGAGTCCTGCTGTACGGCCTCGCGTGGGCGCTGCTGCCCGAACCAGACGGACGCATCCACCTCGAATCCGCGGCGCGGGGCAGCTGGACCTCAGGCATGACCGGCGCCCTGATCCTGACGGTTGTGGGAATCGGCCGCCCCAACTTTCCGTTCTTCGTCGACGACGGTGGTGGTGGTGCATTTTTCTGGACCATCTTCTGGATCGGCGCCGTTATCTTCGGGATTTATGTGGTGGTCACTATGTCGAACAAGAAGACGGACGCCCCAGGGACTGCAAGCGCGCCACCCGCCGGGGCCCACACCAGCTCGACTCACACTGTCGCCACCGACAAACCTGGCACGTCCCGACCGCCGGGCACCCTAACCCCACCACCTCTGTACAGTGAGCTGCCACCGCTCCCGGCTCCCAGGCAGAGACCGCCTGTGCCGCAGAAACCTCCGGTCCCCAAGCCGAGCGGCGCCGAATTGGCTCTCTATCTGGGTGGCGCACTCATCGCCGTCGGCGCCGTCCTGGTCCTCGACTACACCGGAATTTTCAGCCTGGGCAACTCAGCGATCCCGGTTGCGATCGCCGCTGGCCTGATCCTGCTCGGATTGGGCATCGTGACGCTGGGTCTCCGCGGCCGCACCTCAGGCTTCCTCGGCTTCATGGCTGCAGTCGGCATGGCGGCAGCAGTGGTGACCGGCTCAACCCTAGGCACGGGAGCTCTCACGATCGGCAGCAGTGCCGCCTGGAGTCCCACCACCGAGAGACCTGCCAGCGACGGATACACCGTGGTTGCGGGTCAGGGCACCGTTGATCTCAGCAACCTGGCCAACCTCGACGAAGATCTGGTGGTCCCAGTGAACAGCCTCGCAGGAAATGTGGGCATCCTGATTCCCGACGACGTCCCGGTTGAGGTGCGCTCCTCAATCGCTCTCGGAGCTCTCAGCACCGTGGATAACGGCCAGGAAGCGACGGCTGGCGGCATGTGGCATCCCGCGCAGATCGATTTGAACCAGGACGCCTCCGGACCGAGGATCATCCTCGAAATCCGCGGCGCCATGAGCCACACCACGGTGGCCGCCACCCAAACCGAACTTGAAAACGTAGGAGGCATCTCGCGATGAGCACCACTGGGTACACTGCCAAGAACGACGGCGGGAAATCAGTCCGCGCCGGCACCGTGGTCTGGGGGCTGATAGCGATCGCGGTGGGAATTCTGGTGCTGCTGTCTCAACTTGTTGACATCAACCTGGACACCGGTCTGGTGCTGATCGGTTTACTGGTCGGCACCGGGGTGGCCCTCGTGGTCGGCGGTCTGATCTCAATGACCGGACGCAAATCCAACCACCACTGACTACCGAAACGGGTTAGCCTAAATCATGGACAAATTCTTCGATATTCTCCGTAAATCACCCATCAAGCGTGCCCCGGGCGGGTGGCTCGGCGGGATTGCTTCCGGCATCGCACTGCAGTTCAACTGGCCAGTCGCGTACGTCCGGATCGGCATCCTCCTGAGTTTCCTCCTGCCGTTCATCAGCATCCCGATGTACTTCGTGGCGTGGCTGCTCCTTCCCAAGACGGACGGCACCGTAGCGTTGCAGAAGATCATCGCCAGCCGGTAACGAACGCCGTAGTGAAGTAGGGGGCGCCCCGCAGCAGCGGGGTGCATCTAGGCAGACACTGCTCAGAATGGCGGTGGGGTTTCCGGCCGTGGTGCTGGTGGTGGGTCTGGTCGGGTGAGGTAGGTTTCGCCGAGTGGTGAGATCGCGATGATCGTCCCGGGGTCGGGTTGTTGGTAGTGCCAGTAGCCTTCGGTTTTGAACATGTGGTGACGTTTACACAGGGACGCCAGATTCCCGTAGGACGTTTTGCCGCCTTGGGACCAGGGGGTGGTGTGGTCGAGTTCGCAGAACACCGCCAACCGGTTACATCCCGGATGCCGACACGTCCCGTCCCTGACCCGGACCGCATCCTTCAGGTCCTGCGGGACCCGATACGTGGTCGCATCAGCGCCCAGCCTGGCCCCGGTAAAGGGGTGGGTGAGGATCCTGGTGAACGATGGTGCGTGCCCGGCGAGTTTCCGTGCCGTCTCGGGATCAATCGGACCGTAGCCTTCCAACTCACCCGGGGTATCCCCGCCGAGGAGAGTCATCACCGGGACGGTGACGAACACCTTCGCCTGCACACCCCAATACGTGCTGGCCTCCCCCGACTGACTAGCCCCGCGGCTCTCTCGCCGCTGACTGGATCCGCTGTTCGTCCGGGATACGGGGTCCGCTGTTCCCGGCCCGGCCCGGTCAGCACCCGGGCCGGGCCCAGCGGCAGTATCAGGTTCGGTCCCAGCGGCAGCACCAGGACCAGCTGGGCCAGCTGGGTCGGGTGCTTCACTCATGTGTCCGGTGGGTCCGGCGCTGGTGAGGACATCCACGAGGACGTCGGCGCGTAACTGGGTGAGGGTCCGGTCCTCGTCGGGGCCTTGCAGGTTACGGGCTGCGGTGTCGACGCGGTGGAAGATCCCGGCAGCTTGTTCGGTGGGCAGGAAGGCTTGGAGCCAGGCCATCCCGTCCTGCGCCGGGTCCAGATACACTCGACGGTCCTGGAGCGCCTTCCGGTGCCGCAGGGTGATCGATTCTGGGTGGAAGATGTCACGTAACCGTTGGGCCTGGCGGTAAAACTTCGCCACCGTGGTCTTGCAGGCCAGACCGATGAGCTGGGCCTCGAATGCGGCCATCACGGCGGGAACGGTATCCGGAATACCGATCGCTTCCCCGACCACCGCCCACGCGTGACGGCGCGATAACCTGCCATTCTCCAACGCGGTCAGGGTGGCCCGGTAATCGCGGACCAGCAGCTCACTATGGTCAAGCAGAGAACCAGCAGTGCGCTCCGGCAGGCGCAGGGCCGCACCGATCTCCGACGCAGCCAGGGCGTGAGTGTGGTCCTGGTCTTCGGCCCACGAATGTTCCTCGGTTATCACGTCATGAAGGTGGGTGGCCGCTTTGGCTTCCTGCGCGTCGACCCAGGACCGCAACACCGACAGCGTCTTGAGTAGGTTCATGGTCTGGCCAGCGTTCAACGTCACCATCGCCGCGACCGACACCTGACCAGACAACGCCGGCAGCGACGCCGGGCCACCCTCGGCAGCCGGATCAAGAGGATCAGTGGGACCGGGGGGATCGGTGGGATCGGTGGATGCCTTCGGTGCCGTCCAGGTCGAGCCCTCGCCCAGGGGCCCGCCGGCACCATACCCACCCGGGATCCTCGAAGCACCCGAAGCCCCCGCAGCACCCGCACACCCTGAAGCGCCCGGGGACCTGTTCGCTGACCCGGAATCCGGACCGGAATCCGGGCCCGGCTCGGGGAAGAGTCCCGATCCGGTAGAAGAAGCTGTATTGCTTTCCATACCTCCATTCCATCATCGGGCACTGACAAAACAGGGGCCGATTCAGGGCCACCAGAAAATCTTTTTCAACTATTTTTCAGACCAGAGAACCCGCCTCTGATAAACGCTCAACCTTTCCCGGCCAAGGGCGGGATGCGCATCGAAGGCGCCCCGGCCCGGGGGCCTGCCCGCCCCGGGCCAGCTGATGTTCGTGTCCTGCTGTAGCAGGACAGGATCACTCGTCCTACCGGATCTGTCGCCGGGCTGGCCCCGGTGACACGCTGGTGTTATGAAACAGTCAACTGCGTCCAGCCGCACCGAAACACCAGGTTCCGCACCCCCGCCCGATCCGGCGAGCGCCGTCGTCGTCGACTCCCTGACGAAGTCTTACCGGCAGGCGAAGAAGGGTGATCTAGTCGCCGTCGACAAGCTGTCGCTGACCATTGAGACCGGCGAAACCTATGCCCTGTTGGGACCCAACGGTGCCGGAAAAAGCACCACGATCGAGATTCTTGAAGGCCACCGCAAACCAACATCCGGCACTGTCACCGTCCTGGGACAGAACCCGTACAAGGCGCCGGCTTTGTTCCGCTCACGCATCGGCATTGTGCTGCAGGAAGCCACCGATATGGGCACACTGAAGGTCGCCGAGGCACTCAAAGACGCTGCCGCCCTCTATCCCAACCCGCGCCGCGTTGATGAAGTGATGGTTGCTGTGGGGATCGAGGAGAAGGCCGGGGCCCTCATCAAGTCCCTCTCCGGTGGTCAGCGCCGACGGGTTGACGTGGCCCTGGGCATGATCGGCAACCCGGAACTGCTGTTTCTCGACGAGCCCACCACCGGCTTCGACCCTGCCGCCCGCCGCCGGTTCTGGGACCTGATCCGGGGCCTTGGCAAGGATGGAACCACAATTGTGCTCACCACCCATTACCTGGACGAAGCCCAGCACCTCTCCGACCGGCTCGGCATCATCGCGTCCGGACGGGTCATCGCCACCGGCACCGCCGACAGCGTGGGAGGCCCGGACCTCAGAATCCCCCGAGTGCGGTGGAGGGACGACGACGGCCAGCACGAAAAGGCCACCACCTCCCCCGGTGCCCTGATCCACCAACTCACCGAGGGAGGCTCCTGGGAACCGACCGATCTGGAGGTTATCCGGCCCAGCCTCGAGGATGTCTACCTAGAACTTCTGCGCCAGCACGACGCCGACACCGTAACCACCACGACCGCTGACCCGCTGACCTCACCCGAAGGAGAACAGGCATGACCACCCTGAACGCCGGCAAGCAGACCGGCGCTGCACACAACGCAGCCTGGCGGCCCAGCACCCTTGCCCTCGGCGGACGCCGGGCCGTCACCGAGATCAAAGCCTTCAACCGGGACGGGCTGTCGTTAATCCTGATCCTGTTCTTCCCGATCGTCATGATGGCGCTCTTCGGGACCGTGTTCGGCAACGACCCCTCAGTGGGCCCACCCGAGGCAAAAGTCACGATGGCACAGTACTACTTCCCGGGGATGCTGGCGCTCGGCACAATCCTCAGCGGCTTCCAGAACCTCAGCGGCTATGTGGCAGCCGACCGGTTCAACGGCGGGATCAAACGGCTCGCTGGAACCCCGCTACCCATGCTGTCCTATTTCATCGGCAAAATGGGTGTCACCCTGTACCTGATTGTCGGGCAGTCAATCATCCTCGTGATCGGCAGCACTCTCTTCCTCGGCATCGACCTCCCCACCACCTGGGGCGCCTGGCTAACCGTAGCCTGGCTGCTACTGGGCGCCACTGCCGCCTGGGCGGTCGTGGGGACAGCCTTCGCGTGCATCGCCAAATCGGCTGAAAGTGCTTCGACTCTGGCAGTGATGCCGGTCCTCATCCTGTCCTTCATCTCGGGTGTCTATTTCCAGTTCACGGGTCTCCCAGAGTGGCTGCAACAGGCGGCCAACCTGACGCCACTACGCTGGACTGCCAGTGGCCTGCGCAGCGTGTTCCTGCCCGAACAGTTTGAACTGGCTGAGCCCGGCCAGACCTGGGCGTTGGGCATGTCAGCCATGGTGATTGGTCTTTGGCTGGTGGTCGGGCTGATTCTGACCCGGCTCACCTTCAAATGGCCACCGCAGAAGTGAGAATTTGTGGGCCGCGGCACCTCACCGGACGTAGGGTGTTGGCATGAACACCAAACCCGAGCGCACCGACCGGCTCCTGCCGGAGAACTCGGTGTGGATCCACGGGATGAAGTGGTGGCACATCGGGTTCTACACAGCATTAGTTGTGGTGGTCCTCGTGGTTCTCAACGGGGAGCCGAACCCCACGATCATGGCGGTGACCCTCAGTGCTCTGGGGGTGTTGGCGGCCACGTACCCCTTCCTGACCCGCCAGCAACATTTGGGGACGTGGCGTCCTACGGCCTACGTGATCCTCCTCATCCTGGTGGTCGGATTTCTGGCCTTCCTCCCAGGCTCCGGAGCTGTACTCCTCTTCGTGGCGTTTCCGCAGATCTGGATGTTCTCCAGCACGGCGCGTGCAGGGCTCATCAGCACGGCAGCCATCTGCGTCGCGGTGGCAACGGGGCAGCTTGTCCGGTTCGGCGGGTCCCCCGAAGACCTCCTCGGAATCGGACTGCAAGCCGGCCTGTCCTTCCTGGCCTCAACGATGCTGGGACTGTGGATCTACAAGATCATTGACCAGAGCGAGGACCGTGCGCAGCTCCTCGCCGAGCTGGAGGCCGCCCGGACCGAACTCCAACTCGCCGACCAGCGGCAGGGCGCCATGGCGGAGCGGGAACGGATGTCCCGTGAAATTCATGACACCCTCGCCCAGGGCTTCACTTCGGTGGTGATGCTGTCCGAAGCAGCGCTCGCACAGCTGCGCAGCACCCGATTGGACGACGGCGCCGCCCAGGACCTGGTGGCACGGCTGGACGCCATCAATACCACCGCACGTGACAACCTACAGGAAGCCCGGTCCCTGATTGCGTCGACCGGGCCGTCCCAGCTGCAGGGCGGAGACCTGCTGGGGGCACTGGACAGGCTTGCCTCGGCGGCGACATCAGCGGGCTGTGACACCTCCTCGACGCTGCCCGATGCCCTGCCGCACCTGACCTCGAACCAGCAAATCGCGCTCCTCCGCTCGGCACAGGAGGCACTCACCAATGTCCGGCGGCATGCTTCGGCTTCCCGGTCCCAGCTGAAACTCGAACACTCGGGATCTCATCTGGTCCTGACCGTCAGCGATGACGGCGGAGGGTTCGACCCGGACCTGGATACCTCCGGCTACGGGCTGAAATCCATCAGCGCACGGCTCGGCGAGATTGGGGGGACTCTCAGTATCAGCTCGGCCAACGGAGAGGGATGCGTCCTCCACATGGTGGTGCCCGTCGAAGATCACCAGAGCACCGTTGCGGCCCCGCCTGCTGCGGCGCAGAACCAGCCGGAACGGGTTGAGGCTCAATGACTCCTGCCCAGCCGCGCAGCAGCAGTTCCACCTCACCCAACTCCCCCGCCCACAGTGCCGACGCGGATACGGTCCGAATTCTTGTGGTTGATGACCATCCGGTGGTGCGCGCCGGGCTGATTAACCTGCTCTCCACCGATCCCCGGATTGTGGTCGCCGCCGAAGCAGCCAACGGGGAGGAAGCAGTGGCCGCCGCGACCGACGTCGTGCCCGACGTCGTCCTCATGGACCTGCGGATGCCGCTCCTGGATGGGGCGGACGCTACCGCCCGCATCCTGGCGAGCCAGCCCGGGGTCAAAGTATTGGTGCTTACCACCTACGACGGCGACTCCGACATTGTGCGGGCCGTCGAGGCCGGCGCGGTCGGTTACCTGCTGAAAGACACCCCGGGTGAAACCATCATCAGTGCGGTGTTCGCGGCGGCCCGTGGGGAAACAGTTCTCGCGCCGCCGATTGCGGCGAAATTGGTGTCACGGCTGAGGGCGCCAGAGCGACCGCGCATGTCGCCGCGGGAACGGGAGGTGCTCCAGTGCGTCGCCCAGGGGCTGAGTAACCCGGATATCGCCGCGAAGCTCTACATTGCCGAAACCACCGTGAAGACCCATCTGCTGCGGATCTTCGCCAAACTGGACGTCGATGATCGAACGCGGGCGGTCGTGGTGGCGATGGAACGTGGCATCCTGAACGGGCACACACCGGGTTCCCGATAGCGGTCTTGCTCCGAAAATGTGTTTAGAATCATAGCTGAGCTCAATGGGGCGCTCTGACCTTTCTACCTCTTCAACCTGCAAGGACCCAGCTCCACATGAAAATCGGAATACTCACCAGCGGTGGCGACTGTCCTGGACTCAACGCCGTGATCCGTGGAGCAGTCCTCAACGGCATCAAGACCCACGACCTGGAATTTGTCGGATTCCGTGACGGCTGGCGTGGTGTGGTGGAGGGCGACATCATCGAGCTCCCCCGTCAGGCCGTCCGGGGCATCTCCAAACAGGGTGGCACCATTCTGGGAACCTCCCGCACCAACCCTTTCGAGGGCAACGGCGGACCCGACGCCATCAAGGCCACCCTCGAACGGCTGGGTATAGACGCGATGATCGTGATCGGCGGCGAAGGAACACTTGCCGCCGCGAATCGGCTTACCGATGCCGGCCTGAAAATTGTCGGCGTGCCCAAGACCGTCGACAACGATCTCGACGCCACCGACTACACCTTCGGCTTTGACACCGCCGTGCAGATCGCCACTGAGGCTATCGACCGGCTCCGGACGACCGGGGAGTCGCACAGCCGCTGCATGGTGGCCGAGGTGATGGGACGCCACGTAGGGTGGATTGCCCTGCACGCCGGGATGGCGTCCGGCGCCCACGCCATCCTCATCCCTGAGCAGCAGACCAGCCTGGAGCAGATCGCCGAGTGGGTCACCGAGGCCAATCACCGTGGTCGTGCGCCCCTTGTGGTGGTGGCCGAAGGTTTTGTCCCGGCGCACCTGGACCAGGCCCACTCCGAACGTGGCCTCGACACCTTCGGGCGGCCGCGCCTCGGCGGGATCGCCGATCAGCTGGCCCCGGAAATCGAATCCCGTACCGGAATCGAAACCCGCGCCACGGTGCTGGGTCATATCCAGCGCGGCGGGGTTCCCTCGGCGTTCGACCGGGTCCTCGCGACGCGTCTCGGCATGGCTGCCGTTGACTCGGTGGTGGACGAAGCCTGGGGCACCATGGTCTCACTCAAGGGAACGGAAATTGCGCGGGTGGGCTTCGCGGCCGCTTTGGGTAACCTCAAGGTGGTCCCCCAGCACCGGTACGACGAGGCAGCCATCCTCTTCGGCTAACGTTGCCTAGATGGAACTTGATCCCGGCACCGTCTCAATCATTCAGCTCGGATGGTCTCGGCTGCTGAAACTCGATGACACCGCGTTCGCCGAGGCAGCTGGCGAACGGGTTTACCGCCGGGACGACGACGCCGAACTGCTGACCTTTGTGCGGCTGTTCGGCGAGGAAGCGTTGGTCGGGCCCGGTTGGGCCCTCGACGCAGCAGCAGAGCTCGACGGCGATGTGCTCGCCCGCCACTCGACCCTGCTCCGGCTCTCCAGAGAACAGGGGGGCCGTGGTCTGGGAGCGGCTGGCCTGTATTTTTGCGATAACCTGCCGACCCTCGAACCCCGCGACGACGTGGCAGTGAGCGATGAGCTGGAGTTCGCCGTCGAGCTGGAGCGGCTTTGCCCGCCCGATGACATCGCCGAAGTGGGTCTGAGCGCTCTGGAACACCGCACCATCCTGGTCGACGACTCGACCGCTCCCCCCACACCGTTCGCCGGCGCAGGGTACGACATCTGGAGCGGCATCCTCGCCCATCTGGGGGTGCTGGCCGCGCCGGGTCACCGCGGTCAGGGCCACGCCACCTTCATCACCAAGGTGGTGATTGAGGATGCCATGGCGGCGGGACTGATTCCGCAGTGGCGGGCACGCACGGATAACAGCGCTTCGATCAGGACGGCGTTGAAGTCAGGCTTCGTCGCGTGCGGCAGCCAAACCAGCGTGCTGCTACCAACCGGGCACTAAACAGGGCGGTTGCTACTGCCCGCCGAACAGCTCCAGCAGGTTCTGACGCTTGAACATCTGGGCCGTCTGTCGTGCCGTGGGATTGCCCCGGTCGGGGTCGGCCCCGGCACCTACCAGCACCGCTGCGACGTCGTCATAACCCTTGAAAGCCACACCCGCCAGTGGCGTCTGACCCTTGTCGTTGACGGCGTTGACATCAACCCCGCGGCGGGCAAGGTCAGCCACGACGCTGGCGTGCCCGTGGTAGGCAGCCAGCATGAGCAGACTGTCACCGCCACTGTTGGTCAGCGTGACGGGAACCCCCGCGTCCAGGTAGCGGCTCAGGGTCGCCGCGTCGCCGGCACGGGCGGCGTCGAACAGCTGGTGTGCCAGTGCGACGGCCTCATCCGCGCTGGTGTCCGGTGAATTGGTGTCCGGTGTGTTGGCGTCCGTCATCGTTACCGGCGTCCTTTCAGGAACCCGGTGGCGCGTCCCACCACCTGGCCCGCGTCCGGCGCCACAATGATTTCCTGCGCTGCGGCGTACACCTCATCGCCGTCCTGCACCACCAGTTCACCCAGTGGATCGACCGAACGTTTCACGACGGCGAGCGCTACCGCGCCCATCTCGTAGTGCTGTGCCACAGAGGTCACCGTGCCGACGGTGCGTCCACCGGCGACGACGGCGCTGCCCACCGCGGGCAGGGTGTGCTGGCTGCCGTCGAGCTGCAGGAAGACGAGGCGGCGTGGTGGGTGTCCGAGGTTGTGCACCCGGGCGACGGTTTCCTGACCTTTATAGCAACCCTTGTTCAGATGAACAGCGGTCCGGATCAGGTCCAGTTCGTGCGGAATCGTCTTCTCATCGGTCTCGGCGCCGGCCCGCGGACGCCACGCGGCGACACGCAGCGCCTCGGAAGCCATGGCGCCGGCCAGGCTCAGACCGTGCCCAGCGAGTTCATCCACGGTGGTAACGAGTTCGGCCTGCGGGATCAGGTATTCGAACCAGGGGCGTTCCAGCCCGGGGTGGTCTTCCTCGGTCACCACCGAATAGGCGTACCCGCCCTCCGTGACCCGCGGCCACGGGTCGACCCACACGGTGCGTGCTACCAGCAACTCGATGGGTTTCACCGATCCCAGCACCGCCCAGGTCTCTGACACGTCGGCGATTTCCACCCGGAGCATGAACTTCATCCGGTTCAGCCACGCGGCCATACCTGCGGCTTCGAAGCCTTCGACGAGCAGCCAGGTAGTGGTTCCGTCGTCGACCACCCGGGCGTTGTATTCGATCCGGCCCTGCACGCTCAACAGGAGGGTCTCGGAGCTGCTGCCGGGCTCCAGGCCCAACAGGAGTTGCGAAGAGAGGGTGTTCAACCAGCTCAGGCGGTCGGGGCCGGTTACCGTGACCACGCCCCGGTGGGACAGGTCGACGACGGCGGTGCCACGGGCGAGGGCGCGCTGTTCCTTGAAGGGGTCACCGTAGTGGGATGCGGTGCCCTGATCGGGTGCGCCAGCGGCGACGGCGCCGGGCCGGGTGAGCAGCGGGCTGAGATAGGTCATGGTGATGTTAACGCATCCTTAGGCGGGCCGTATTCCTTGGCCAGCCGTGGAGCACGACTGGTCAGGATTCTTTTTTGAGAATCGCGGAGGCGTGGGCTTTCAGCGGCTGGCCGTCGGCGGCGACGTCCCAGCGCCAATACAGGTCGCCCTCCACAAGTCCGTACAGGCGTGTGGCGGCCGTGTATTCCTTGGAGTTCTGGCCCCGCATCACCAGGTCGGTGCTGAGCCGAATCTGTGGGCCCTTGATGACCCCGTAGTACAGTTCGGCGATTCCTCCGGGGTGCACAATGGTGGCGGTGATATCGAAACCGTCTTCGGCGTTGCGGAGTTGCTCCACCTCCTCGGCGCTCTTCAGCGCCGGGACGATGTCGGCTGGTTCCAGCCCGGGCCCGCCGTCGGCGTCGTTGAGTTTGCGGTCCAGCGCCCAAAACCCGGTTTCCACTGAGAGCGGGCGCAGGCGGGTGCCATGCTCGTCGGTGAGCCAGCTCTCCGCCGTGTACCGCAGGTACGGGAGCCCATTCTGGGTGAAAGTGACGAGCTGCTCGAAGTGCTCGGACTCGGACGAACCCTCGCCGAGACGGCCAGAGCCCTTCCAGGTACCCAGCAACCAGGACAGTGGCACCAGTTCGGGCGTGAGGTCCGTGGGAATCTCAAAGGACATGGTGAGCGGGCAGCCTTACTTTTGGCCCTTGTACAGGCGGGTGATCACCAGCGCTGCTACCCCAGCCATCGCCAGCGAAGCGAGTACCAACAGTCCAATGAAGAAGATTTCAAGCGCAAGAATCGACATGCGTCCATCCTAACGCGACGTATCGGCAGCTCTCGACCCCAACGGCGCTCCGGTGCGGCGCGGGCCGGCCGGAGGTAGAAGTTAGGCGGTGAGCAGCTTTTCCAGGAAGTAGACGAGCGAGCCGATCACCAAAATGGGTGCGACGCCGACGGACAGGGCCGCTGCCACGTTCAGTGGCGCTTCACGGGCAAGGAGCAGACGCCGGGTGCACACAATGACCGCTCCACTGATCGCACCCACAATGCCTGCGGCGAGGCCGGGCACATCGGTGAACAGAATGGCCCCCAGGGGTCCGGCAGTTGCGGCCAGGACCGTGCCCAGGGGCGCAACAATCCGGTCGGGCCAGGGCAGTAGCGACACGGCCAGGGCAATCATGACGCTGATCCCGGTGACCAGCATCATCCCGGTGTTTCCCGCATTGACCGACAACTGGTCAGCGGCCACCCAGCCGGACCCAAGGCAGACCAGGAAGACCCCCACGCCGACGCCGAGCGTTGATTCCAGCCGAAGGCTTTGGCCGGTTCCACGGAACAGCTGAATCAGGAAGACAGCCCCTAGACCGAGGGCAGCGGCGATAGGCATCCACCGCATGTACTCGCTGTCCGGGGCGGTGTAGGCGGCGGACGTAGCCGCCAGCGCACTCGCGGCCATGACCGTTGACTGGGTTTTCTTGGCCGGGACCCCCAGCAGATGAGGCCAGCCGATAGCTCCCACGAGGATGAGGACCGCAGTCACTGCTGCTACAGCACTTAACGAGACGTAGGACGCAGCCACCACCGAGACGACTGCTGTTGCCGCTGCAGCGGCCACCATCCATATTCTCACCCCAGCAATACTGCCTTACCGCTCCGGCAAGTGAAAACGAGGGTCCCGGGTGGGTCGCATCACACCCGGTATACTGAACCAAATCTGACAGGACTGCTGACCTGTGGAGATCGGTCAGGATCTTCACCAGCCGCCCGACCCAGAGCGCCCGATGATGCGCGTCCAAATATATGGAGGACACATGCCGCACATCTTGATGTTGACGAATAGCCCCGGATCCTCGGTGGGTGTGCTTCCCGCGCTCGAATTGCTGAACCACAAGGTCCACATTCTGCCCGCCGAACCGACCGCATTGCTGGAAACCGAGCCCTGCGACGTGGTGATGGTCGACGCACGTAAAGACATGGTCGGGGCCAGATCGCTCACCCAACTGCTGAAAGCCACCGGACTGAGTGCCCCGCTGATGCTGGTGCTCACCGAGGGTGGGATGGCCGCCGTCGCCGCGAACTGGCTGGCTGACGAGGTCGTCCTCGACTCCGCCGGTCCGGCTGAGGTGGAGGCCAGGCTACGCCTCGTCATCGCGCGGTCCAGTGCCGCCGAGACGGAAAGCAGCAGCGAGATCCGCGCCTCCGGCGTCGTCATTGACGAGGCCAGCTACACCGCCCGGGTCGGCGGGGAACCGTTGAACCTGACCTATAAGGAATTCGAGTTGCTCAAGTACCTGGCGCAGCATCCGGGCAGGGTGTTCACCCGCGATCAGCTACTGCACGAGGTGTGGGGCTACGACTATTACGGCGGCACTCGTACCGTTGACGTTCATGTGCGGCGGCTGCGGGCAAAACTGGGCGCCGACCATGAGCAACTGATCGGGACCGTGCGCAACGTGGGGTACCGGTTCACGCTGAACCGGTCCACCGACGACCGGCCAGCGGTCGACGCCTGAGGATTGCCTCCCTCCAGAAGACGCTTCCCAAAACACGCCGCTTAACGAAAGAAGTCCCTCCCCCACTTGCGTGGCGGTGGGACTTCTTTTGTCTTACAAAGTGGAGGACATACGGGTCGAACGTATCGCGGGCACCCCACTGGTGCATCCCCCGTGAACGATCCCCAACATTACCCCACCGGCTGCTCCAGGCCAAAATCCTCCCCTACGCACGGGGTACCAGGGGGTTAAGCTGGCATCATGACCACAGCCCACGTTCCCACCTGGCCCATTCTCCATTCCGCTGGGGCTCCCGACCCGCGGGTCCTGCAGGACATTCTCGGGCTCGCCGCGGCTGCCGCGGAGGCCGACGGCAACCCTCCTCTGTCCGAGCAGACCCTGGTCAACCTGAAAACCGCGGGTGCCCATCCGGGGTCACTGCTGGTTTTCGCCACCTACGCGGTCGACGACGACTCTTCCGGCGGAGATCCGGCTGGGGCATCCCACGACACCGAAGAACTGGCCGGGGTTGCGGTGGTGAGCCTGCCCCGCACCGGGACCGGCGCTGATAATGCCGATGAGGGTGAAGCTGGCGACCCGGGCGTGCTCGAGCTTGTGGTCCGGCCGACCTACCGCAGCCAGGGAGTCGGGACCGCCCTGGCCGACGCCGTCCAGGCCCACGGGTTGCCGAATCTGCATGCCTGGTCCCACGGCAATCACGCGGCGGCTGTCAGCCTGGCCACCAAGAATGGGTTCGCGCCCGTGCGGGAACTGTGGCGGATGCGTCAGACCCGGGCCGCACTGGAGGAGTCGGTCCTGGCTCCCACCGCCGACCAGATCACCCTGCCCGACGGCGTCGTTCTCCGCGCCTTCCAGCCAGGCGTCGACGAGCCGGCATGGCTGGCGGCGAACCGGGCGGCGTTCGCCCATCACGCCGAGCAGGGCTCAACCACGCTTGAAGACCTCCAGGCGCGGATGGCCGAAGACTGGTTCGACCCCGCAGGGTTCCTGCTGGCGGTCCGTGAATCCGACGGGCAGCTGCTGGGTTTCCACTGGACCAAGGTGCATCCACGCTCGGGTGACCACCCCGCGATGGGTGAGGTGTACGTCGTCGGCGTCACCCCCGATGCCCAGGGCATGGGCCTGGGGAAGGCACTGACTATCGCCGGAATCGAGCACCTGCATCGCCAGGGCCTGCAGGCAATCATGCTTTATGTCGACGCCGACAACACCGCCGCTGTGGCCCTCTACCGCAAGCTGGGATTCACCCGCTGGGATGTTGACGTCATGTACGCGCCGCAGGTTTCCGGGGCAAGCTTGTAAGGTGGATCCTGATGCCGTGAAACCCCTCCAGAGAGGGGTGGATCAAGGCAACCTACCCGCTGTCAGGAGACACTATGGAATCGGAAACCGCGGCACGCGTTCCGGCACGGTATGGCTCGTCCGAAGTTGCACCGGCCCGTGCCACCCAGGACCGCATCGACATCCCGGAGTTCGCCCCGAGCCTGCTCCCCTCCGGCGAGATCACGCCTGACCGGTTCCTCGACCGTGAGTCGAGCTGGCTCGACTTCAACGCCCGGGTGTTGGAGCTCGCCGAAGACCCCGACCTGTACCTGCTGGAGCGGGTCAGCTTCCTCTCCATTTTCGCGTCCAACCTGGACGAGTTTTTCATGGTGCGCGTAGCCGGCCTGAAGCGCCGCATCGCGACCGGCCTGGCTGTCCCGTCAGCCGCCGGCCTGAGCCCCATTGAGCAGCTCGAGCAGATCATGGCCGACGGCTACAAGCTGCAGCAGCGTCACGCCGCCGTCTTCGCAGAGAACATTCGACCGGCCCTGGCCGAGGAGAACATTCACCTCACCACGTGGGACGAGCTCGACGACGCCGCCCGCACCGACCTGAACAAGCTCTTCGCGGAGAAGGTCTTCCCGATCCTGACGCCCCTGGCCGTGGATCCAGCGCACCCCTTCCCGTACATTTCGGGGCTCTCACTGAACCTCGCCGTCGTCGTCCGCAATCCGGTGAGCGAAAAGGAACTCTTCGCCCGCGTCAAGGTTCCCGACCAGTTGCCGCGCCTGATTTCGGTGGACGGCCCCCGCGCCGGGAACGTCACCGGCCGCACGGCCCGGTTCATCCCGCTGGAGGAGGTCATCGCCGTCCACCTGGACCAGTTGTTCCCGGGCATGGAAGTCCTCGAACACCACACCTTCCGGGTGACCCGGAACGAGGACCTCGAAGTGGAAGAGGACGACGCCGAGAACCTCCTTCAGGCGCTGGAGAAGGAGTTGCTGCGCCGCCGGTTCGGCCCACCGGTCCGGCTGGAGGTCACCACCGATATCAATCCGAGCATCCGCGCCCTGCTGTCACGTGAACTCGGCGTGGAAGAGGACGAGGTGTACGGCCTGCCGGCGCCGCTGGATCTCCGTGGGCTCAGCGTGATCGGCGGCATCGACCGCGGCGAGCTTCGCTACCCGAAGCACGTCCCGCACACCAACCGTGACCTCAAGGAAAGCGAGACGTCGAAGGCTGCGAATGTGTTTGCCGCCATGCGCCGCCGCGACATTCTGCTGCACCACCCCTATGACTCGTTTTCCACCTCCGTTCAGGCGTTCCTGGAGCAGGCAGCGGCCGACCCCAAGGTGCAGGCCATCAAGCAGACCCTGTACCGCACGTCGGGCGACTCGCCAATTGTCGATGCGCTGATTGACGCCGCGGAGTCCGGCAAACAGGTACTCGCCCTCGTCGAGATCAAGGCCCGGTTCGACGAACAAGCCAACATCTCCTGGGCACGCAAGCTGGAGCAGGCCGGGGTGCACGTGGTGTACGGGATTGTGGGACTGAAGACGCACTGCAAGCTTTCCCTCGTGGTCCGGCAGGAAATCGATGGACTTCGCCGGTACTGCCACATCGGCACCGGCAACTATCACCCGCGCACGGCCCGCTACTACGAGGATTTCGGCCTGTTGACCGCCAATGACCAGGTGGGCCAGGACCTGACCCGACTGTTCAACCAGCTGTCGGGATATGCGCCGAAATCCACCTTCAAGCGTCTCCTTGTCGCCCCGCGTTCAGTGCGCTCCGGGCTGATTGACCGGATTGAACGCGAGATTGCCAACCAGAAGGCCGGTCTTGCGGCTCGCGTGGTGGTGAAGGTCAACTCGATTGTTGACGAGGCCATCATCGACGCGCTCTATCGTGCATCGCAGGCCGGGGTGAAGGTGGACGTCATTGTCCGCGGGATCTGCTCGGTACGCCCCGGCGTCCCGGGCCTCAGCGAGAACATCACAGTCCGCTCGGTATTGGGCCGTTTCCTTGAGCACTCACGGGTGTTCGCGTTTGCGAACGGCGGAGACCCAGCTGTATTCATCGGTTCGGCGGACATGATGCACCGCAACCTGGACCGTCGGGTGGAGGCGCTGGTGCAGCTCAGCGCGCCCGAGGACATCGCCTACCTCATGTCCCTGCTCGACCGGTACATGGACGAGGGAACGGCGAGCTGGCACCTCGACAACCAGGGCGATTGGACCCGCCACCACAAGGACGACGACGGCGCACCGCTCAGCGACGTGCAGAGCTACCTGCTGGCTTCCCGTGCACGCAACCGGTCAGCGGTCCGCCGCTGATGGCCTCAACTGACGAGGCGGTCACGGAAACCGCCCAGGACGCGGCGCCGGCGGTGGTGGCAGCGGGTGCTATCTGCTGGCGGAAGGAACAGGGGCAGCTCGAGGTACTCCTGATCCACCGTCCAAGCTATACGGACTGGTCCTGGCCCAAGGGCAAGATCGACCCCGGTGAGACCACCCCTGAGTGTGCAGCCCGGGAAGTGTTGGAAGAGGTTGGCCTGCGGATTTCGCTGGGCATTCCCCTGGCGTCGACTCGTTACGCAGTGGCCTCCGGGCAGAAGGTGGTCTACTACTGGGCGGCACGCACGGAGCGCATGACGGTCCGCCCGGACGGCAAGGAAGTAGACAAGTTCCTGTGGGTCGCCCCGGCCCGGGCGTTGGAGTTGTTGACCAACCCTACCGATCGTGAACCCCTTGAATCGTTGATTGCGGCTTACGCAGCGGACCAGCTGGAGACCTGGCCGCTGATCGTGGTCCGCCATGCCAAGGCGAAGCCGCGCTCGTCCTGGACCCGTGCGGAAGGCGAACGCCCCCTGGCGGCTACCGGTCGCCGGCAAGCCGCAGCAGTGAGCCGGCTCCTTGAGGCCTGGGGCCCGTCCTGGGTGGTGAGCAGCCCATGGGAACGGTGTGTTCAGACCGTCGCTCCGTACCTGAAGAACAAGGACATCAAACTCAAACTCGCTGATTCAATGACCGAGCGTAACGCCACGCGCAAGCCGGACAAGGCCCGTTCAACGGTGGAGAAACTCTTCGATAAGCGCCGTCCCGTGGCGCTGTGCACCCACCGCCCGGTCCTCCCCCTCATATTTGGCGTGCTGCAGCGCCACATGCCCGACACCCTGGCAGTTGGACTGCCGGCCGACGACCCGTATCTGGCGCCCGGAGAAGTGCTGATTTCCCACGTCAGCACCAGGACTCCGGGCCGCATTGTCGCGCTCGAGCAGTTCAGGGCCTACGACGACTAAGCCAGTCCGACCCCTAGGACAGTTCATCGCGGATGAAGTCCTCATTTTCCGGAGCGACTACGCGTGAGTACAGGTAGCCGACCAGGAGGACGACGAATGGGAGTGCAATCAGGAACCAGCCCAGCGGGCTGAGTCCCCACGGCGTCACCGAGGGATCCACCCCTTCGGCAGTTGTCCCAGCCAGCAGGCCGAAGCGGGACATGAGGAGATACTCGCCGATCAGGAGCCCGATGAATGCCACGATCGGAGCAATCACTGTAGTGAAGACGCCTTCTGCGCCCTTGTTCCTGCGGAAATAGGCGACGACGGCAAGACAGACCAGTGCTTCGATCAGCACAATTGCCACCACTGCCAGGCCGCTGAACCAATAGAACATGTTCAGGATCGGCTCCAGCTGGAACAACGTGAAGAGCAAAATCACCACACCAGTGACGGCGGAAGTTGTCAGTGAAGCGCTTTGGGGAGCGCCTTTGACATTGACCCGTGCCAGCCGGCCGGGCAGGACTCCGCCACGCCCCAGGGCAAAGACGTAGCGGCCGGCCGCATTCTGAAAAGCCAGGAGGCCGGCAAACAGGCTAGAGAGGACGAGCACACTCATGACCGTGGCCATCCAGCCGCCAACGTATTCGGTGGCCAGGGAGAAAAGGACAGCGGCAGGATCTGCCAGCGGAACTCCATCCACCATCGAGTATTCCACCGTGGCTTCGACCACTCGGGACGCGCCCATACCCGTCACCAGCGCAAACGCGGTTACAGCGAACAACACCGTAATCAACCCAACCGCCAGATAAGTGGCCCGCGGAACAATACGCTTCGGGTCCTTGGATTCCTCACCATAAATTGCGGTAGCTTCGAACCCGATAAATGACGCGAACGCGAAGGCAAACGCAATGCCAGCCGATCCGGCGAGTCCACCCACCAGAATGGCCTGGGGTGAGAAGGAGGCTACGAAGTCGTAGCCCTCGGGGCCGCCGTCAAACAGGATTGCAACGGCGGTGATCGCCAGGGCGAGCACCTCGAGCAGCATCAACGCTCCGAGCACCTTCGCTCCGACATCAACACTTGCCAGCGACAGGACCGTGACGACCGCCCACGCAGCAAACGTCCAAAGCCACCACGGCAGTTCAAGGCCGAGAGCACCCATCTGCCCTGCCATCAGCCCGCCGAAGAAACCGAAAATGGCGAGCTGGATGGCAACGTAGGCGATCAATGAGACAAACGCGGAGCCTAAGCCGACGTTCGCGCCGAGGCCACGTCCGATGTAGGCGAAGAAGGCGCCGGCGTTGGTGACGCGCTGGCTCATCGCTGAGTAACCAACACTGAAGAGCAACAGCGTCAGACCAACGATTAGGTACGCTCCGGGTGCGGCCGCACCGTTTCCCAGCACAATCGCAATCGGGACGGCTCCGGTCATACCGACCAGGGGCGCCGCGGCTGCGACGACGAAAAATACGACGCCAATTACCCCAAGCCTGCCATGGCGCAGCGTGGTCCTTGATCCATCGGCGGGGCTTGATCCGCCGGCGGAGACTGTATCGGGTCTGTTCATGGTCTATCTCCTCAAATGAGCCGTCCCGCCAGGGCGGGACCTTGCGAAAGCTTCCTCCTGCGCATGAGTACTTTTCTGATGCTCTTTGGGAAGCGACTTGCGGTAAGGCAGACGTCGGTTGGCCAGCGAATCGGCCCTAGCCGTTGATCACCTGCGGAACTGCCACGCCCTTCAAACCCTCAACACCGAATTCCAGCCCGTACCCAGACTGCTTGATGCCGCCGAATGGTACGCGGGGGTCGACCGCGCCGTGCTTGTTGATCCACACGGTGCCCGCCTCGATCCGCGACGCTACCTTGCGGGCAGCGTCCACATCGGAGGACCACACGGATGCGCCAAGGCCGACCTCAAGGTCGTTCGCCATGGCAATCGCCTCGTCGACGGTGCTGTAGCGAATGATCGGCAGCGCCGGTCCGAACTGCTCCTCGGCAACGAGCGGATTCTTGTTGTCGACGTCGGCGATGAGAGTGGTCGGGTAGAAGTATCCGACCTGATCCGCATCGGGGTTGCCGCCGATAAGTACACGCGCGCCGGACTCCTTCGCGGCGTCTACCAGGCGAGCCACGATGTCGAACTGTGCCTTGTTCTGCAGCGGTCCAAGGACGTTCGCCTCGTCAAGTCCAACACCCATCGGCATTGCCTCCGCTACAGAGGTCAATGCCTCACAGACCTCGTCGTAAATGTCCTCGTGTACGTACAGTCGTTTCAGGGCGGCGCACGTTTGGCCGGTATTGATAAAGGCGCCCCAGAAGAGCCCTTCCGCGATTGCCTTGGGGTCGGCATCCGGCAGAACAATACCGGCGTCGTTTCCGCCCAGCTCAAGGGTGAGCCGCTTGATGCTGTCAGCGGAGGACTTGATGATCGCCTTGCCCGTGGCCGTGGATCCGGTGAACATGATCTTCCCGACTGCCTCGTGCTCCACCATGCGACTGCCAACCTCACCATCCCCACATACCGCGGTCAATAGACCGTCAGGCAGTTCCTGGTTAAGCACGTGAACCAGTGCAAGGACGCTTAGTGGCGTGTATTCCGACGGCTTCACGACGACGGCGTTCCCCATCCTGAGCGCGGGAGCAATCTGCCAGATGGTGATCATCATCGGCCAGTTCCAGGGGCCGATTGCCCCGACCACACCAATGGGACGGTAGTGAACCTGCGCGAAGGTCTCGCCGTCGTCGGCTACGGTTTCTGGCTCGAGGACCGTGGTGGCGGCTGCGCGGAGCCATGCCGAACACGCACCAACTTCGAAGCGTGCGTTGGGACCGTTGAGCGGCTTGCCCTGTTCCCGGGATAGCAGAATGGCCAGCTCTTCTGCGGAGCGGTCGATCGCTTCGGCGGCCTTCAACAGCATCTCGGTGCGGGCTTCATGGCTGAGCGCGGCCCATGCGGGCTGGGCTGCTGCCGCTGCCGAGATGGCAGCCTCGAGATCGGCGACACTATGCGCCGGTGCCTGACCGACGGTTTCACCGGTCGCGGGGTCCTTGATAGTTCGAGTAGGGCCTGAAGCCGGGGTAATTGAGTCGAGTAGCGCGTCGTAGGTTTCCATGAATACTCCCCTTTGAGTAGTTAGGCCAGGTGTTCCTGACAGCGACCCGGAGGCTGTGATCCCCCGTGAGGTGTGTTCTGCAACACATTGGCTACAGACTAGACCCAGCAACCCTCATCCGTCATCTTTTTTCGACAGCGGGCGAATTTACCTCACGACAGATTCTGCAGAAACCCGTCCAACTGGTCGGTATAGGCGGGGAGATTGTCCTCGGGTACAGATAGGGCAGCTGTGATCTGCGCACCCAGGAACAGGTTCATCAGTTGCTCGCTAATGAGGGCGTCCGGCACCTCGGTGGTAATCTCGCCCGTCTGTCGCGCTTCCCCAAGGTGGCGCTTCAGCGCAACCCGCCACTGCTCCATCGATTCGCGGTGAATGGCCATCTTGAATTCGTCCGTGACAGCCTTCTGCCAAAACGGGATAACGACGCGGGCCTCGCTGACCTTTTCTTCGTCAATCGGCAGGACTTCCCTTCCGAACGCCCGGATTGCAGGTAGCCCCGTCTGGTTGAAGGTCGTTAGGGCAATCCGTTGATTGGTGCGGTTGAAGACATGCCGGAACGCAAAGGTGAGCAGATCGTCTTTCGTCGGAAAGTAGGGTTTCAGTGCCCCATTTGAAAAGCCGGCCTCGAGTGCAATGTCGCGCATCGTTGCGCCCTCGATTCCGTGCCGCGCGATGATTCTCCACGTTGCGTCCACGAGTTCCAGACGTCGCTGGTGATGGTCAACAATCTTGGGCACGTCGCACTTCTCCTTCAGAAAACTCTTGTGATCCATCTTACCTTCGGCTTACTCTACGAACATAGAAAAACACCGGACTGAGGATTCTCATGACAACGTCACCCACAGCGACTGCCAATTCCTACGCACTGGCCACAGCGGAAGAAATTCTGGAAGTGCAACGCATCCTCCGAGACAAGGGCCTGCTCGGAGCGACCAGAAGGATTGCCTACCTCGGGCTTGTCGATCCCAGCCGTGCGGCTACTGCGGGTGAGGAGGGCCGCCGGTTCCGTATTTTCCTTCACGACACGTCGGGCTCAGCACCGCTGGATGTGGTCGTTTCTGCGACTACCGGCGAGGTGCTCACCACTGTGGAGCTGGATACAGCTGTGATGGGTGAGCTCCCGGTGCTTGAGGAGGAGTTCGCAGCCGTGGAGGAACTACTGTCCACCGACGACCGTTGGCTTGCCGCGCTCGCTGCCAGGAACCTCGACGTCGCCACCGTGCGCGTCGCACCGCTGTCCGCTGGTGTGTACGAATACCCCGAAGAAAAAGGGCGACGCATCCTCCGCGGGCTCGCCTTCGTCCAGGAACGCGGGACGGATAGCGCGTGGGCACACCCAATTGACGGGCTGGTGGCGTACGTCGACGTCGTCAAAAAAGAGGTCACGCAAGTCCTGGATCTGGGGGTCATGCCGATCCCGCAGGAGCACGGCAACTACACCGATCCCGAACTGACGGGACCGCTGCGCACTACGCAGAAGCCGATCAGCATCACTCAGCCCGAGGGGCCCAGCTTTGCCGTTACCGGCGGCAATCACGTGGAGTGGGAGAACTGGAGTGTTGACGTCGGCTTCGACGTCCGGGAGGGCGTGGTTCTCCACAACCTCTCCTTCAATGACAAAGGTCGGATCCGGCCCATCATCAAACGTGCCTCCATCGCCGAAATGGTGGTCCCGTATGGTGACCCTTCTCCTGTCCGGTCGTGGCAGAACTACTTCGATACGGGAGAGTATCTCGTGGGCCAATACGCCAACTCACTCGAACTAGGTTGCGACTGCCTGGGTGATATCACCTACCTCAGCCCCGTCATCAGCGATGCGGCAGGGAACCCACGCGAAATCCGGAACGCAATCTGCATGCATGAAGAAGATTGGGGCATCCTCGCCAAACACAGCGACCTATGGTCCGAGATCAACTACACAAGGCGCAACAGGCGACTCGTGATTTCCTTTTTCACCACGGTGGGCAACTACGACTATGGGTTCTACTGGTACCTGTACCTCGACGGCAACATAGAGTTCGAGGCCAAAGCCACCGGCGTCGTCTTCACCAGCGCCTATCCGGTGGACGGATCTCCCAACATGTCGCAGATTGCCCCGGGGCTTGGAGCGCCATTCCACCAACATCTCTTTAGCGCCCGCCTCGATATGGCCATTGACGGCTTCACTAACAGGGTGGAGGAGGAAGACATTGTCCGGCAGCCACTGGGACCGGAGAACCCGCGCGGCAACGCGTTTTCCCGCAAGCGGACGGCACTGACCCGGGAGTCGGAGAGTGTTCGGGAAAGCGATGCGCGAAGCGGCCGCACCTGGGTGATCTCCAACCCGGAGTCCCTGAATCGCCTCGGTGAGCCGGTGGGATACAAGCTGCATTCGGAAGCCCAGCCAACGCTGCTGGCAGATCCCGAGTCCTCCATCGCACAGCGTGCGACCTTCGCCACCAAGGACCTGTGGGTCACCCGGTTCGCTGAGGACGAGCGCTATCCCACCGGCGACTTCGTCAATCAGCATGTGGGCGGCGCTGGACTACCCGCGTACGTTGCGCAGGACCGCGACCTCGATGGGCAAGACCTCGTGGTGTGGCACACCTTCGGGCTGACACACTTCCCCCGGTTGGAGGATTGGCCGATCATGCCGGTGGACACGGTTGGCTTCAAGCTTCGCCCCGAAGGCTTCTTTGACCGCAGCCCGGTCCTGGACGTCCCGCCAAACGCACCGGCTGCTGGCGGGCACTGCCACAGCTAGCCCCGCGGTGAAGCGCGCCGGGTGGCCTTAAAGCACTCAGCCACTAGAGTGGATGGGGTGAGTTCACAACCCATCCCCACCCCGTACGAGGATCTGCTGCGCGATGTGATGGCCAACGGTGCGGTCAAGACCGACCGCACCGGCACCGGAACGCGCAGCGTCTTCGGGCGACAGCTGCGCTTCGACCTCGCGGACTCCTTCCCGCTGGTCACCACCAAACGCGTGCATTTCAAATCCGTGGCCCTGGAGCTGCTCTGGTTCCTTCGCGGGGATTCCAACGTGTCTTGGCTGCAGGAACGCGGCGTCAAAATCTGGAACGAATGGGCCGGCGACGACGGCGAACTCGGCCCGGTCTACGGCGTCCAGTGGCGCTCCTGGCCCACGCCCGACGGCGGACATATCGACCAGATCACCCAGGTGGTCGAGGACCTCAAAACCAACCCGGATTCCCGGCGGCACCTGGTCTCCGCATGGAATGTCTCCGAACTGCACAACATGGCCTTGCCGCCGTGCCACGCGTTCTTCCAGTTCTACGTGGCGGACGGCAAGCTGTCCTGCCAGCTGTACCAGCGTTCGGCGGACACCTTCCTCGGTGTGCCGTTCAACATCGCCTCCTACGCCCTGCTGACCCTGATGGTTGCGCAGCAGGTGGGGCTGGAGCCAGGGGAACTCATCTGGACCGGCGGCGACGTCCATATCTACGACAACCATGTGGAGCAGGTCAGGGAACAGCTGACTCGTGAGCCCTACCCGAGCCCCAAACTGCTGATCAACCGCAAACCCGAGAGCATCTTCGACTACACGCTGGAGGACTTTGACGTGGTGAATTACCAGCACCATCCCACTATCAAGGCACCGATCGCCGTATGAGTTCAATGAATCGCGGCATCATCGAGGCCATCGGACGGGAACCGTTCGTCGGCATGATCTGGGCCCAGACGGAAAACGGTGTGATCGGGAAAGACGGCGGGATGCCGTGGCGTCTCCCCGAGGATATGGAGCACTTCAAGCGGACCACCACGGGACATCCGGTGATCATGGGTCGCCACACCTGGCAGTCCTTTCCCGCCAAATATCGCCCCCTCCCGGACCGCACCAACATCGTGGTGAGCAAGCACGGGCTGGAGGCAGGTGAGTTGGCGGGCGCCGTCGTCGTCGACTCGCTGGAGGACGCACTTGAGGAAGCCCGACGCAGTCCGGGCGCCGAGCAGATCTGGGTGATCGGCGGCGGGCAGATCTACGAAGCCGCCCTGCCAATTGCCCAGGCAGCCGTCGTGACAGTGATCGAGTCGACGACCAAGGGCGACACCTTTGCCCCGACGCTGGGGCCGGACTGGCAACTCGATGGCGTCACTCCACAGCAAGGCTGGCTTACGGGCGCCAACGGCACCCGCTACCGGATCAGCCTGTGGACCCGCGGCCGGGACTAGTCGGATAACTCCGGCGAGCTTCGTAACCAAGCGGGGCTCACGGGGGTCCTGACCTAGACTGGGAGCATGACTTCTGCAGTAAATAGTTCATCCTCAGCGCCCAGCGTCGGCTTCGTCGGCTGGCGCGGCATGGTGGGATCGGTCCTGATGCAGCGCATGCAGGACGAGGGCGATTTCCGCCTGATCAACCCCGTGTTCTTTTCCACTTCCAACGTGGGAGGCGCGGCGCCGTCGTTCGCTGAGGGCGCTCCGGCGCTCCAGGACGCGTACGACGTCGACACGCTGGCCAAGCTCTCCACCATCGTCACCGCCCAGGGCGGCGACTACACCGCCGAGGTGTACCCGAAGCTGCGCGACAGCGGCTGGGACGGACTGTGGATCGACGCGGCGTCAACGCTGCGGATGGAGTCCAGCTCCATCATCGTGCTGGACCCGGTGAACCGGGACGTCATCGACGCCGGGCTCTCCCGCGGTGTGCGCGACTTTGTTGGCGGTAACTGCACCGTCTCCTGCATGCTCATGGGGCTTGGCGGCCTGTTCCGCAACGGCCTCGTCGAGTGGGGAACCTCGATGACGTACCAGGCGGCGTCCGGCGGCGGCGCCCGCCACATGCGTGAACTGTTGAACCAGTTCGGTGCCATCCATGGTGCCGTGGCGCCTAATCTGGACGATCCGGCGTCGGCCATCCTGGCCATCGATCAGGCCGTCCTGGCGCAGCAGCGCAACCCTTCGATGGACGCATCACAGTTCGGGGTGCCCCTGGCGGGATCGGTGATCCCTTGGATTGACGCCGATCTCGGTAACGGGATGTCCCGCGAGGAATGGAAGGCCGGCGCCGAAACCAACAAGATCCTCGGCATAGATGCGGTCGACGGCGGCCGGATCCCGTTCGATGGGCTCTGTGTCAGGATCGGGGCCATGCGGTCACACTCGCAGGCGCTGACCCTGAAGCTCACCGAAGACGTGCCACTCGCCGAGATTGAACGCCTCATTGACAGTGACAACGAATGGGCGACGGTAATCCCCAACACCAAGGAAGCAACCATGGCCGGGCTGACACCGGTCGCGGCGACCGGTTCGCTGTCAGTCCCTGTGGGTCGGCTCCGGAAGCTGGAGATGGGACCGCAGTATCTGAGTGCCTTCACCGTGGGAGATCAGCTGCTGTGGGGCGCCGCAGAGCCGCTGCGCCGGATGCTGCTGATCTCCACCGGAAACCTTTAGGAACCAGACTTCCAGGGACTGAAAGGCTACCCGCTGGGCTAATTGTTAAGGCCTGAACTTTCGGTTCGGAGGGCGCAGCCGATCAGGAGCGGCTCCGGGTGCAGCCGGATACCAAACCGGTGTTCGACGCCGTCGGCCACCAGTGCGGCGATGGCCAGCAGGTCGGCGGCCGAGGCACTCCCCCGGTTGGTGACTGCCAGGGTGTGCTTGGTCGACAGGGAGGCCCGACCGCCTGCAGCGGTGAAGCCGCTGTCTGCGGCGAGGCCAAAGCCCTTCCCGAAGCCGGCCTGATCAATCAGCCAGGCCGCCGATAGTTTGACCTGCCCGTCTTCCGCCGTTGGGTACCGCGGAGCGTTATCGGGGAGGGCCGCCGCGGTGTCGGCGTCGACGAGCGGGTTGGTGAAGAAGGATCCCGTGCTGAACGTGTCGCGGTCGTCGGGGTCCAGCACCATTCCCTTTGCTGCGCGCAGTTTCAGGACGGCCCGCCGCACATCGTTGGCGTAGGCCCGCTCGCCAATGTTCACTCCCACCTCGCGTGCCAGCTCGGCGTACTTCACGGGAGCGCTCATCCGCCCCAGGCCCAACTGGAACTCGACGGTCAGCACCACGTAACGGGGCGACCCGTTCACGGTGGTGTGCTTCAACAGTGAATCCCGGTAGCCGAACTTCAGTTCGAAGTTTGTAAAGGACTTAACAGTATTTGTTTCTCGGTCCCAGGTGCGCACCGTGGCGATGGTCTGCGAGACGTCGGCCCCGTACGCACCAACGTTCTGGACGGGGGTGGCGCCGGTAGACCCGGGGATACCCGAGAGTGCCTCAAGGCCGGAGAAGGCGTGCAGCACCGTGTATTCGACGAGGGCGTCCCAGGGCTGGCCCGCCTCGGCCTTGACCATTACACCACCGCACGTGGCGTCGTCGTCGTTCACTGAGAAACCGGTCGAGGCCAGACGTATTACCGTGCCCGGGAAGCCTTCGTCGGCGATGATGAGGTTTGATCCGCCGGCAATGATCAGCAGGGGGTCGCCCGCTTCGTCAACTGATCGGACGGCGTCGATGATTTCCGTTTCGGTGCGCGCCTCCACGTAGGTGTGGGCGGGGCCGCCGACGCCGGCCGTGGTCAGCTCAGCCAGCAGGGTCACCAGATGTGCACCACTGCCTGTGCCTTGACCAGCACCTTGAGCCCCGCCGACATCACGGTGAGGTCCACGCGGACCGTTGAATTGTCGAGGTCTACTGCGCCGATCTTGCCGGCCACCTCAATCACCGCACCCGGCGTGCCATCGGCGGTGGTGTCCTCGACGATCACCGGTTTGGTGAATCGGGTCTGATAGTCGACGACGGCGGTGGGGTCGCCCACCCAGTCGGTGACCAGCTGTACAGCTGCCCCCATGGTGAACATGCCGTGGGCAATGACGCCCGGCAAGCCGACGCTTTGGGCGAAGTCGGAGTTCCAGTGGATGGGGTTGAAATCACCGGAGGCGCCAGCGTACTTGACGAGGTCCTGACGGGTCAGCTCTACGGTGGTGGATCCGATTTCCTGGCCGACGCTGAGATCGGTGATAGCAATGCCCATTACTGTTCCTCTCCTCGCACCAGCAGGGACGACGTGGTGGTCGCGGTCTTTTCACCGTCGGTGGTGGAGATTTCAGCGCGGGTGGTAATCATCGCGCCGCCGCCCATTGCGCGGACGCTGTCCACATGGAGCTCGGCCACCAGTTCATCACCGGCCACGATCGCACGGTGGTGAATGAACCGCTGGTCGGCGTGGACCACGCGGCTGAAGTCGATGCCGGCGTCGGGATCGTTGATCAGCTGGGCATCCGCCAGCTGCGCCACAATGATCGCGAAGGTGGGTGGTGCCACCAGGTCCCGGTGCCCGAGGTCCTGGGCGGCTTCGACCTCATAATGCGACGGGTGGGTTGCCTTGACGGCGCGGGCGAATTCGCGGATCTTTTCGCGGCCCACGACGTATGCCGGACCGGCGGGATAGCTGCGGCCCTGCAGCTCTGGATTGATGGTCATGGGGCTCCTGACGGGTGCGGTGGAAGTTCATTTCCAGCCTAGTGCAGTGGGCTACTTCTTCTGGGTACGCGCCTGGTGCCGACGCTTGGCATCCCGCGCACGCACGACCAGTCCCGCCAGATGCGTCACCAGACCGGCGACAAGTACCGGGATGCCCGTGAACACTGTGGCGTTGCTGCCAGTAGCTGCGCCCAGAACGGCGATCAGAATGCCGGCACCGGTCAGGATGAGGGCGGCGATGACCAGCCGGCGATACAGGTCCGATCCGGTGTCCCAGGGGGTGTTCAACATGGGTTAAGCCTACCGGGCGCCGCGCATTCCAGTGGAGAGCGGGCTAGAACAGGGCCGCCTGGACATCCGGAATCTCCGACACATACGGGCCGAGTTCAATCCGTTGTCCCTTAAGCCGCGAAAGGTCAACCAGGAACGGCACCTCCGACCCCCTGATGAAGGCCAGCGCGGTGGGTCCCAACAGAGCATCCACCCGGAACCCGTGCTCCCCCGCGGCCAGGCTGTGGGGGTAAAGGTGCGCCCCAGTCGCGCCAAGCACTGTTGCCCACGACGGCGGTGCCTCCCACTGCTCCTCCACCGCCCGGAACCCGGCCAGGTCCAGACCACCGTGAAGCAGGCTCCTGACACTCGCGGCAAATTCGGCATTGATCCCATTAAGCGACGCCCCGGTGCGCGGCGACGCCAGCGCTGCGGTTTTCGCCGACGCCCGGACGGCCTGCGCAAGGCCCACTTCGCGAGTGACAACGTCCTCGAGCACCCGAACAATCCGCCCGTCGTCCGCACACGCCACATAACGGGCGACGACGGCGCCCTGCTCCGCCAGCCGGTGCCACTTGCGGAGGTTCGAGGCGGTCCCAACTTTAGAGGCCCCGTCGGCGAAGGTGGCAACATACAGCCAGTGCTCTTGCGCCAGGTAACTCAACAATCCATCGGGGGCGATGCCGGACCTGTGCACATCATGCATGAACCGTAGGTCATCCCGGGAGAAGCATCTCCCGCACTGGTAGCCGCGCTCGGCAGTGGTTTGCTGTGGACATGGCGTGTGCTCACGCGCGTCGGGGCCAAACACTCGATGAAACCCGAGGCAATGCCGTTCGCCGTACTGGCTCAACAACCGAAACCCAAGGTCACCACCACCCTTCTCCGCTGGCCCACGAGGGACCAACGCAAGGTCGTGCTGATCTCCCTCGGGGGTGGCTAGGGAAAGCACCGGCCCGTCCCGATGCCAGCTCACACCCCTGCAGAGAAAACGTTCATCGCCCATCCGTAAACTCTAGACATTGGAACCCGCGAGGCCCGAACCCACTGAAGGACCGGTGGTTCCCCACCGGTCCTTCAGTAAAGCTCTGATTCAGTAGAGCTCTGGGCGTTGGGCAGTACTCTGCCCGGAGTGAGTCAGTTAGGCGGTCTGGCCTTCGTGCTCGCCTTCGGCGATCTCCTCGATCATCTTGTCGTTGAAGGCCGGGAGGTCGTCAGGGGTGCGGCTAGTGACGAAGCCCTGGTCAGTGACCACTTCGTCGTCGCTCCAGTTGGCTCCGGCGTTACGGAGGTCGGTCTGCAGCGTGTGGTACGAAGTTAGGTCGCGACCGCTGACTACTCCTGCGTCGATCAACAGCCAGGGCGCGTGACAGATCGCCGCGACTGGCTTGTGCTGGGCAAAGAATGCGCGGGCAAACTCCTGGGCGTCCTTGTCGACGCGCAGGTGATCCGCGTTTACCACTCCGCCCGGTAGGACCAGGGCGTGGAAGTCGTCAGCATTGGCGTCCGCGACCGTGAGGTCAATGGTGAACGTGTCACCCTTGTCGGTGCCGTTGAAACCCTGAACCGTGCCGCTACCTGGGGCTACGAGCACGGGCTTGCCGCCAGCCTGCTTGACCGCATCCCAGGGGCTGGTGAGCTCAATCTGCTCGACTCCGTCGGTGAGTAGGAATGCGACTTTTTTACCGGAAATGTTATGGGGGGACATGCTTCCTCCTGTGTTCAGAACGTCGATGTCGTACTCCTCAACACTATGAACACGCGAGATAATAAGCAAGCTGTCTAAACCTGGAGGGGTTGACCTACAGGCCCTCGGCGACGCCCGCCGCTGCGGACAGCCAGGCGCGTTGCGTCGCCGGCCGCAGTGAGCCCCAGCGAATGCGGCCTTTGTGCAGCGCCGTGTCGTAGGGGATGGTCACCGCACAGCGGGCAAGCTGCGCGAAACCGTCGGCAATCTCCTGCGCCTGGGCTGCTGTGCCGTTCTTGTCGGACTGGCTGACAATGACGACGGCGTTCTGCGACAGCTCGGCGTACCGGCCTCCCCTGGCCTGCAACGCCTCGAGCAACAGGGCTCCGGCCTCCGCATGCTCTTCGAGGGTGGTGGTGGCGATCACCAACTGGTCAGTGTGGTGGATCATCCGCAGCCAACGCTCGGCCGTTTCGTCGTTGCCGGAGTCGACGACGTTCAGCCTGAAGTACTTCGACGCAACCTCGTGCAGGTCGTCGAAATTGTCGGCGGTGACCTTCTGCTCGGAGGCAAGGACATCCGGCTTGGAGCGCAGCACGTCGTACTTGTCCTCTGTCTGATGGTGCACGTAGCGGGCCAGCAGCGCCGACTGTGCCGAGGGAGCCAGCAGCTGAGCGGTCTGCGGCAACAGATCCATCACCGTGGCGCTGTGCGGCCCTTGCTCGGTGCGCCACCCGAGGGTGCCCCGGGTTTCGTTGTTGTCCCAGGCGAGTACCGGACCGCCACCGTTGCGGGCAAAGACTGAGGACAGCATCACTGTGGTGGGAGTCTTGTTGGCGCCGCCTTTACCGTTGACCACGGAGATGGTGCGGGGTCCGGGCCAATGCTGGCTCACGGCACGGGTATTGGCCCGTTCTTCCAGTTCACGCTGGGAAGGGGCAATGCGGATACCCAGTTTGGTCAGGATGCCCCTGAACCCGGTCTCGGCGGGCACCCGTGTGGTGTCAGCGGCAAGGAACGACTTCCGGGTACTCGGCTCTGCCTGCTGGCGGCCCGGTGCCGTTGGCGCCGCGGGCCCGGATGCTGCCACTGCGAGCGACGGAGCGGCTGCGGGCGACGGAGCAGAGGACCCTGGCACACCGGTCACGGGCGGCTCAGCGGTCACAGAGTCGGCAGACTCCGGGGCTACCCGGTCGGCGAAGCGCGGGACCTCCGAGCTGGGCCCGGCAACCGGATTAGCCGCTACCTCCCGGCGTCGTCGTGCGCGTGTGGGGAGGGCCCCGGGATTGACGTCGGGCCCCCAGTCGGAGTTGTTGTCTGTCATGGTTCCGTCCGTTTCGTGCGCCGCGTGCAGGTGGTGTTCATCTCTGGTGCGCCCGCACCATCCATGAGGATGCTTAGTGTGGGGGCCGACCCGTCAGAACCATGATGGGAGAAGGCCGGTAAAAAAGAAAGCAGGTCAGCGGCTGCTCAGCCTCTGACCTGCTATGTCTGTAGCGGTGCCGGGACTCGATCCCGGGACCTCACGATTATGAGTCGTGCGCTCTAACCAGCTGAGCTACACCGCCACAAATGAGTGTGCCCGCAGCCGGACCAGTTGGTCTGCTTGCGGGACTCCCACTTGAGAGCCCCCCACCGGAATCGATCCGGTGACCTCGTTCTTACCAAGAACGCGCTCTACCACTGAGCTAGGGGGGCAACAGCAGAAAACTTTACCAGCTTCTGCCACCTACACGAAATCAGCATCCGACCACTAGGGCCGGGCCCTGATTTCACCGTCAGATCCCCGGAAAACCGGGGATCTGACGAAATCAATCAGCTACTAAATTACCACTTGTCGCGGCGCTGGGTGGTGCCTGCTCCGGCACCTTTACCGTGACGTTCCTTACGGTCCCCGCCGCCACCGCCGGCGCTGTGGCCGGAGGAGCGGAAGCCGCCGTCGTGCCCGCGATCCTTGTTGAACCCGCCACCCTCGCCTTCACGCTTCTTGAACGGCTTCTTGAAGCCGTCACGGTCGCCGGCAGGCTTGCGGCCCTTGTCCAGCTCGAGGTGAATCAGCTCGCCACCGATGCGGGTCTTGGACAGTGCACGCCACTGATCCTTGGACAGATCGGCTGGCAGCTCCACCAGGGTGTGGTCGGCGCGGATGTCGATGCCGCCGATCTGAGCTGAGGACAGGCCACCCTCGTTGGCGATAGCGCCAACAATGGAGCCCGGCATGACCCGCTGGCGACGTCCTACCGCAATGCGGTAGGTGGCGTTGCCCTCGGTCAGGCTGCGGGTTGGTCCGCGTGAGCCCAAGCCATCCTTGCGGCCGGCAGCGCGTTCCTTCTGCCCTGCAGGGGCTACCGGGATGTCCTTGACCAGGATCGGGTTGCCACCCTGCGCCATGACGGCGAGGGCTGCGGCGATCTCGGTGGCGGGCACATTGTGCTCGGTCTCGTAGCTGGTGATCAGGTCACGGAAGATCGACACATCTTCGGTGGCGATGGTCTCGGTGATGCGCTCGGCGAACTTGTTCATCCGCAACGCGTTGACGGCGTCCGAGGAGGGCAGATGCATCTGCTCGACGGGCTGGCGGGTTGCCTTCTCGATCGAACGCAGCAGGTACTTCTCCCGTGGCGTGATGAAGAGGATCGCGTCGCCCGAACGGCCCGCACGGCCGGTACGGCCAATGCGGTGCACGTAGGACTCGGTGTCGTGAGGGATGTCGTAGTTGACGACGAGTGAGATGCGCTCGACGTCCAGCCCGCGAGCCGCGACGTCGGTGGCCACGAGGATGTCGAACTTGCCTTCGCGGAGACCTTCGATGGTCCGCTCGCGCTGCTGCTGGGGAATGTCACCGTTGATTGCTGCAGCCTGGAAGCCCCGTGAACGCAACTTGTCCGCCAGGTCTTCGGTTGCCATCTTGGTGCGCACAAACGCGATGATGCCGTCGAAGTCTTCGACCTCGAGGATGCGCGTCAGGGCGTCCAGCTTGTGCGGGCCCATGACCTGCAGGAAGCGCTGGCGCGTGTTGGTGCCGGTCGAGGTTTTACCCTTGACGGTGATTTCGGCTGGGTTGTTCAGGTACTTCGACGCAATGCGGCGAATAGCGCTGGGCATCGTTGCCGAGAACAGCGCCACCTGCTTGTCGTCAGGGGTACCGGACAGGATCTGCTCGACGTCGTCGGCAAAGCCCATACGAAGCATCTCGTCAGCCTCGTCCAGCACCAGGTACTGGAGGTTGGACAGATCGAGTGAACCCTTGGAGATGTGGTCGATCACACGACCCGGGGTACCCACCACTACCTGCGCGCCGCGGCGCAGACCGGCCAGCTGAGGGCCGTAAGGAGCTCCACCGTAGACGGGCAGAACAGTGAAGTTGTCAATGTGCTTGGCGTAGGAAGCGAAAGCTTCGGCAACCTGCAGCGCCAGTTCACGGGTTGGTGCAAGCACCAGGATCTGGGTGAACTTGCTGGGACCGTTGAGGTCGGCGAGCTCAGCCATCCGGGACAGTGCGGGGATAGCGAATGCTGCTGTCTTACCCGTACCCGTCTGTGCCAGGCCGACGACGTCGCGCCCTTCCAACAGCACCGGAATGGTGGCGGACTGGATGGGAGAAGGCTTTTCGTAGCCGACATCGCTCAGGGCTGCGAGCACGCGGCCGTCGAGGCCGAAGTCGGTGAACTTGATGTCGTCGGCTTCAGGAGCTTCGACGTTCTGGGGGGCTGCAACGGCGTCCGGTGCTGCAAGCGTCTCGGGAGTGTTATTTTCTGGCATGAGGGAATGACCTTCAGGTAGATGCCGGAGAGCTGGAATTAAAGGATGATTCCAGCCCATGAACATAGAAATCCGGCACTGTTTCAATCCCGCGGCAGGATTTCGCGTCATAACTGGCGGCCGCTATCTCAGCGGTCTGTATGACGTTTTCTTCTAGCCGGCGCTCCCTGATGAATCTGCCCGCATGCTTACTCTGCGAGCCCCAACACAACCTATCCAGCCCAGCAAAATTGGGCGGAAATTAAAGGGAATACCGGTGTGGGGGATGTTTCAAGTGTACTGCATGGCTCCGCCTACCTGCAGCCACAACGACGGCGACGCCGCGTGAGCCTGACCACACTCGGGCCGGCCCTCCGTGGTCACGCCCTCCGCGGTCAAGCCCTCCGCAGTACCGCGGCGACCACCTTGTGGATCTCGGGGCTCAGCGCCACACCTTGTTTCTCTGCAACCAGGAGCTGCCGGGCGGTGTCGGCGTCCAGTCCGGCGAAGACCTGATGCCCGGTGATGCCATGGTCGGGGCGATTCACCACGGTAACGGTGTCGCCCGCCTGAACCTGTCCTTTCGTGATCACGCGCAGGTACGTGCCGACCCGGTTCTCCTCGGCGAACCGCTTCACCCACCGCGGTTCCTTGAGGAAGCGGGCAAAGTTCACACACGGGGTGCGCGGTGCTGTGACCTCGAGGACGACGTCGTTCCCCACCTGCCAGCGTTCGCCGATGACCGCGCGGCTGGCGTCGATTCCGTCGACCCTCAGATTCTCCCCGAACTTGCCCGGGCTCATATCCCGGCCCAGTTCGGCGTCCCAAAAGTCGGCGTCCTGCTGCGAGTAGGCGTAGATCGCCTTGGATTCACCGCCGTGATGTTTCCGGCTGGCCTGCACATCACCCGTGAGCCCGAGCTTGTGGACATTCACGGGCCCGTCCACCGCTCGCTTGTCAATGGCGGTGACGCCGGTGGCATCTTGAGTGGGCAGCAGCGCGTGAACACGGCACACAGCGAGCAGAATACCTGTTGTCATAGCGTCCATCCTAGGGATTGTCGGGGTTCAAAGCGGTAGCCCATACCGTTTTCGGTGCCAAGCAATGCACTAGGGGGTGGTTCCAGGCGCTGCCACAGCCAGGGACAAGGAGGGGTAGGTCGTTTTTTTCGGTGCATGCAATGCCTGCAATGCATGCATTTTCATTTTTCGAAGTGCATGCAATGCAGGCACTGCATGCACTATTTGGGAAGGCACCTGCTACCTGGCTACTAGCTCCTGGCGCCGGAGTCGCGCCGACGGAGGCCTTCCGGCCGAACAAGGCCGCCGCGTGTACCTCGAAGTGAGTGCGAACGTGGACGAGGAATTCCTGCAAGGTGTCTTCGGCTGCAAGGGAGAACCCGGTTCCCACCGGTGCGCGGCCTAGCGTGCTGAGTGAGGTCGAGCCCATAGCGGCGCTCTGTCGGGATTCGTGCAGGCGAGTACAGGAGTTTCGGGGCTTTCGGGAACTCCGGGACAGGTAGGCGTTTCGGGAGCTCCGGGACAGGCGGGAGAGACGGGGCAGCCAGGACTTCCAGGCGCTGCGAGGCGCTGCGGGGCTCTGCTAGGCCGAGAAGCCGCCGTCGGCCTTGATCAACTGGCCATTGACCCACCGGCCGTCCTGCGACAGGAGGAACGCGACCACACCGGCCACGTCGGCTGGCGTACCCAGGCGGCCGGTTGGTTGCTGCTGGGTGAGGGCCTGCCGCACCTCGTCGGTCATCCAGCCGGTGTCGACCGGTCCGGGGTTGAGGGCATTGGAACTTACTCTCCGGTCGCCGAGCTCACGGGCTGCAGCCAGAACAATCCGGTCGAGCGCACCTTTCGATGCACCATAGGGCAGGTTATTGACCGTGTGGTCGCTGGTAAGCGCGACAATTGCGCCTCCATTGTCATTGCATTGCAGAGCGAAGGCGTTGATGAGCTGCCAGGAGGCGCGGACGTTGACGGCGAAGTGCCGCTCGAAGCTCTTCACCGACGTGGTGAGCAGTCCTGAATCGACGCCCTCGGTGTGCGACAGGACGAGCCCGCTCAGGGTGCCCAGTTCCATTCGCGCGGCGGCAACCAGTTCCCCCGGCGTTTTCGGGTCCTCAAGGTCACCGGGCAGTCCGATGACCCGAGACCCAATGGCTTCCAGCTCGGGAATCAACTCCCGCAGTTCGGCTGCCGGGTTGGTGGTGCCGTTCACGCGCTGGTCGTAGGGGTGCCAGTAGCTCAGGGCCAGATCCCAGCCGTCAACGGCGAGCCGCCGGGCGATACCGGCACCCAGCCCAACTGAGCGCCCGACGCCGGTGACGAGTGCGGATTTCCGTGTCATAAGTTGTCGCCTTTCCTGCGCATCGGTTTTCAGTCTAGGCGGCTCCCTCTGCCGGGTGCGGAGCTGACCCCTCGCACGGTGAAGACGGTAGGTTGGAGATCACAACACTGTCTGCCGAAAGGTCACCACACATGACTGTCACAGCAATCGTCAATGCCCACGTTGTTCCGATCGAAGGCACCCCCTTCGATGGTTCGGTGGTCATGAAGGACGGCAAGATCACTGCACTGGGCGCCGATATCGCTGTCCCCGAGGGCGCCGAAATTCACGACGCCGACGGTCAGTGGCTGCTTCCGGGCTTGATCGACGCCCACGTCCACCTGGGCACCCATGAGGAAGGCGAAGGCTGGGCCGGGGACGACACCAACGAGATGACCGATCCCGTCACCGCTGGCGTCCGAGCGATCGACGCCGTCAACCCCTACGACCCCGGGTTCGACGACGCCCTGGCCGGCGGTATCACCGCCGTGAACGTGAACCCCGGCTCGGGCAACCCCATCGGTGGTCTCGCCGTCGCGATCCACACCCACGGCCGCTACATCGAGGAAATGGTGCTCCGCTCCCCCAGTGGCCTGAAGTCGGCCCTCGGGGAAAACCCCAAGCGCGTCTACGGCGACAAGAAGCAGACCCCCTCCACCCGGCTGGGCACCGCCATGGTGATCCGCAAAGCCTTCATGGACGCGCAAAACTACATGGGCAAAGCCGACGAGAACGCCCGCGACCCCAAGCTTGAGGCACTCGCCATGGTGCTGCGACGGGAAATTCCGTGGCGCCAGCATGCGCACCGCGCGGACGACATTGCCACCGCCATCCGGTTGGCTGATGAGTTCGGCTACGAATTGGTCCTCGACCACGGCACCGAGGCGCATCTGCTGGCCGATGTCCTGGCCGAGCGCGGTATCCCCGTCCTGATCGGGCCGCTGTTCACCACCAAGTCCAAAGTGGAACTGCGTGGGCGTTCCATCGCCAACCCCGGCAAGCTCGCCGCGGCGGGAGTGGAAATTTCAATCATTACCGACCACCCGGTGATTCCGATCAACTTCCTCATCCATCAGGCAACCTTCGCCATCAAGGAAGGCCTCGACCGCGAGACTGCTCTGCGCTCGATCACCATCAACCCGGCGAAGGTCCTGGGCCTGGCCGACCGGATGGGCTCCCTTGAGGTGGGCAAGGATGCCGACGTCGTACTCTGGAGCGGCGATCCGTTGGACGTCATGCAGCGTGCCTTGACCGTATGGATCGGCGGGCGTGCGGTGTACACGTACGACGCCGACACCCGCGCCGGCGTCGTTGTCCCCCGCGGCTAGCATGGCCCGCACCCCGCGAGTAGTTCCTCCGCCGCTGCCCTGGACCCTGAAACTGGGCCTGGTGGTGTGGCTGGTGGTGGGAGCCCTGTTCCTGGTGGCGGCGAGCTCGTTCCTCGGGTCCGCGCAACTCCAGGAACAGGACCGCGCAGGCCTGGTGGGGCTCGGCGTCGTTCTGGGGGTGCTGGCGTTGGTGCAGTTTTTCCTCGTGTTCCTGCTGCGGCGCGGCAGGCGCAGCGCCCGGGAGCTGCTGACCACGATCGGGATCATTGTCGGGTTGCCGGTGTTGCTGCGCGGAACGCCGGGGCTCTCGGTGGTGTCGGTGGTGATGCTGCTGGCGATCGTTCCGTTGTGGCTGCCGCCCAGCAGTGCGTGGTTGCAGACGATCGACTCGAAACCGGAGAACAAGTATCGACGGCTCATCCGCAGGACGCTGAGTCCCTTCAAACGGTCTTAGACCTCTCGGACACAGAAAACGCGCCCGCAGTTTTGCACTGCGGGCGCATTTTCGTTCAAGACTTCTAGAGGGCGGTGAAGGCCTGTTCCAGATCGGCAATCAGGTCCGCAACATCCTCAATCCCGACGGACAGCCGGATCAGATTCTCCGGGACGGCCAGCTCTGTGCCGGCCACTGACGCGTGGGTCATCGCGGACGGGTAGTTCATCAGCGATTCGATACCACCCAGTGATTCAGCGAGCGTGAACACGTGGGTGGACTCGGCCACCTTCCGTGCGGCCGCCTCGCCGCCCTTGAACGACACCGAAATCATGCCGCCGAAATCCTTCATCTGGGCTGCGGCGAGATCGTGGCCGGGGTGTTCGGGCAGACCCGGGTAGAAGACCTGTTCCACCTCGGGGCGCCCCTGCAGCCATTCGGCAATGGCCCGGGCGTTGGAGCTGTGCCGGTCCATCCTGACGCCGAGGGTCTTGAGCCCGCGTGTGGTCAGCCACGCTTCCATTGGCGCCGAGACAGCACCGACGGCGAACTGGATGAAGCCCACCTTCTCGGCAATCTCTTCGTGGCTGGTGATCACGGCGCCACCGCTTGCGTCGGAGTGCCCACCAATGTACTTGGTGGTGGAGTGGACGACGACGTCGGCCCCGAACGAGAGCGGCTGCTGCAGGTACGGTGTCGCGAAGGTGTTGTCGACCACGAGGATGGCACCGGCGTCGTGAGCGATCTTTGCCACGGCAGCAATGTCGGTCACCTTCATCATCGGGTTCGACGGCGTCTCCACCCACACCATGCGGGTGTTGTCTCCGACGGCGGCGCGGACGGCGTCGAGATCCGCCATGTCCACCGCTGCGTTGCTGATGCCCCACGGTGCCAGGACCCTATCGATCAAGCGGTAGGTGCCGCCGTAGACGTCGTTGCCCATCACGATCCGGTCCCCCGGTGCCAGCAGCGCCCGGATCAGGGAATCCTCGGCGGCAAGCCCCGACGAGAAGCTGAACCCGTGGGTTGCCCCCTCGAGTGCGGCGAGCTGGGTCTGCAGCGAATCACGGGTCGGGTTGGTGCCCCGGCCGTACTCGTAGCCGTTGCGAAGCTGCCCGATGCCGTCCTGCGCAAAGGTGGTGGTCTGGTACAGCGGGGGGATGACTGCACCCGTGGTGGGATCCGGTGTCTGGCCGGCGTGGATGGCCCGGGTGTTGAAGCCCTGATTCTCAGCGTGCGTCATGGTGCTCCTTAGTATGGAAGTCAGATACTCATATAGGTCAGCAAATCGTGGCGCGTCAGAATTCCCACCGGTGAGCCGACGAACGTCACCATCAGGGTGTCGCTGTCCACCAGACGCTCCCGTGCGGTGGCAACTGACTCCAGCGAACCGATCAGTTGCAGCTTGTCATTCATGTGCAGAGAAATTTTGTCGGTGAGCTTGGCTTCGCCGTGGAAAAGTTTGTCGGTGAGCAGGCGTTCGTCGACTGAGCCCAGCACTTCGCCCATCTTGACCGGGGGTTCCTGCGACAGGACCGGGATGTTGGAGACGCCGTACTCGGTCATGATGTGGATGACGTCGCGCACGGTTTCGGTGGGGTGCGTGTGCACCAGATCCGGCATGTTGCCGGTCTTCGAACGTAGGATCTCACCCACGGTGGCTTCGTCGCCGCTCTCCATGAAGCCGTACGACTTCATCCAGTCGTCACTGAAGATCTTGCCCAGGTAGCCGCGGCCACCGTCGGGCAGGAGGACGACGACGACGTCGTCGGCCGTCAGGTTCTTGGCCACCCGGAGTGCGGCGACCACTGCCATGCCGCAGGAACCGCCCACCAGCAGTCCCTCCTCGCGGGCGAGGCGGCGGGTCATGGCGAAGCTCTCGGCGTCGGTGACGGCCAGGATTTCGTCGGCCACTGTGGGGTCATAGGCGTCCGGCCACATGTCCTCCCCGACGCCTTCGACGAAGTAGGGGCGCCCGGTGCCGCCGGAGTAGATGGAACCCTCGGGGTCGGCGCCGATGACCCGGACCTTGCCGCTCGGGCGGTCAGCACTCACGTCCTTGAGGTAACGGCCGGTGCCGCTGATGGTGCCGCCGGTGCCTACGCCGGTGACGAAGTGGGTGATTTTGCCGTCGGTGTCGTTCCAGATTTCGGGTCCGGTGGACTCATAGTGACTCAAGGGCCCGTTGGGGTTGGAGAACTGATCCGGCTTGAACGCGCCAGGGATCTCGCGGGTGAGCCGGTCGGAGACGCCGTAGTAGGACTGCGGGCTATCCGGTGCGACGGCGGTGGGAGTGACCACCACCTCGGCGCCATACGCGGCCAGGACGTTGCGCTTGTCTTCACCCACCTTGTCGGGCACCACGAAGACGCAGCGGTAACCACGCTGCTGGGCGACGAGCGCCAGACCGACCCCGGTGTTGCCGGACGTCGGTTCGACAATGGTGCCACCGGGCTTGAGCTTGCCCTCGGCTTCGGCAGCGTCGATGATCTTCACTGCGATGCGGTCTTTGACGGAGCCGCCGGGGTTCAGGTATTCCACCTTCGCCAGGACGGTTGCGGCAATTCCTTCGGTCACACTGTTCAATTTGACCAGCGGGGTGTTGCCGATCAGGTCCACTACGGAGTTCGCATACTTCATACCTACAAAGTTACCGCGAAGTGCTCTGGTTCCTGGACGGCGCGGACCCGCCGGACCCTTCCACTCATCGGATCACTGTCGGCCCGGCGTGACACCATTGACCCATGACCGTTTCCGCTGCCCACGGCCCTGCGCCGGAGTCGGGCACAGGGCTTGAGCTGGGGCCTGTGCTGGACTCGGGGCCTGTGCTGGCCCCAAGCGCGGCCCGCTCAACGGTGTGGGAGCCGGACGGGCCATATAACCTGGCGGGAACCATCGGGTCGCTGCAGTGCGGCGCGTTCGACCCGGCGTTCCTCAAGGACCAAGGTGCCGCCTGGTTAGCGTTCAGGAACGACGACGGCGCCGCCACCCTCCGGCTGGAACAACGCGGAAGCCTCCGCTCGGCGCGCATCCACGCGACGGCGTGGGGCCCGGGGGCAGCCGCGGCCCTGCAATCGGTGCCCGCCCTGCTCGGGGCCGACGACGACTGGAGCCACTTCGACAGCCCCGGCTACCAGGCGACCCTCCCCGAGATCGCCCGCAAGGGGCGCTACCTCAACCCCGGGTTGCGGCTACCCTCGACCGGACGGATGCTGGACGCCGTCGTGCGCGTCATCCTTGAACAGAAGGTGACCGGAATCGAGGCCAAGCGGGCGTGGCGCTGGCTGCTGACCCGGCACGGCGATGCGGCTCCGCAGGCGCCCGGAGCTCCGAACGGATTGCGACTACCGCCCACCCCCGCCCAGTGGCGGCGCGTGCCGTCCTGGGATTGGCATCGTGCGGGTGTCGATGCGCACCGATCGGACACCATCCTGAAGGCCGTGGCGATGGCCTCTGGGTTGGAGCGGCTGGCCGGTGTCCGGTCATCGGCCGACGTCACGGCGGCCCTGCTTTCGGTACCGGGGATCGGCGTGTGGACTGCAGCGGAAGTTCTGCAGCGCACGCACGGCTGCCCTGATTCGATTTCGGTCGGTGACTACCACCTGGCCGCCTATGTGGGCGCCGCACTGACTGGGCAGCGGACCGACGACGCCGGGATGCTGCAGCTCCTGAAGCCGTGGGCCGGCGATCGGCAACGGGTGGTCCGGATGCTGTATGCGAGTGGGTTCCGTAAGCCCAACTACGGTCCTCGGCTCGCGCCCGAGGATCACCGCCACCGTTAGGCTTAACCCATGAGTGAACCACTAGATGTGACGGCCGTGTTTATCCCCAATCCCGGCGAGGTCTTCCGGGTGAAGCTAGCCCTCGACATAGCCATTGAGCAGGTCGTCAACGAGCCTGGATGCATCAGGTACGAGATCACCGATGTTGCTGAGGACCGCATTGTCCTGACCGAACGGTGGGAGTCCGAGGAACTGATGGACAAGCACCTGCGGGGTCCGGCGGTGCAGGACCTGGGCGAGTCTCTCAGTGCCCTGTTGGCCGAGCCGGTCCAGATCACCAAAAGCGTCTGACCACCAACAGCGTCTGACGCACCAACAGCGTCTGGCACGCGAAAACCCCGGATCCTTCATGGGATCCGGGGTTTTCGTTTGGTCTAGCTGCAGCTGAGTCCGAAGACTAGCTGGTCTTCTGGTCGTCCTGAACTGGAGCGTCAGCTGCTGGTGCCTCTGCAGCGGCTCCGGCCTGTGCCGCTGCCTGCTGCTGGGCCACCTGCTCATGGACCTCTTTCATGTCCAGGCCCTTCACCGCGTCAACCAGTTCACCGAACTGGGTGGCGTTCATCGCGCCGGGCTGCGAGAACACCAGCACCTTTTCGCGGAAAGCCATCAGCGTGGGGATCGAGGTGATCCCGGCCGCGGCGGCGAGGGACTGCTCGGCCTCGGTGTCCACCTTCGCGAAGGTGATGTCATCGTGCTTCTGCGAAACGGCGTCGTACACGGGAGCGAACTGCTTGCACGGGCCACACCATTCAGCCCAGAAATCGACGAACACAATGTCGTTCGTTTCGATGGTCTCGGGGAAAGTTGCCTCGGTTACTTCAATAGTTGCCATGCTTTAACGCTAACGAGTTTACTCGCCGATGTCTCCCCGTGTTCGCTCTCGATGAAGATTACCCGGCGATTCGCCGGATTAATCCTCGAACAGTGCACGCTGCAGCACGTTGTCTGGGCTTGCCGATCACCCGCTCTCACCAAAAAAGACAAAAAAGTAGCCCGTCCAGATCTTGGCGGAGATCCAAACGGGCTACTTCACCGGACTACCGGCGATGTGGCAGATACTGGATTCGAACCAGTGAAGGCGATGCCAGCTGATTTACAGTCAGCCCCCTTTGGCCGCTCGGGTAATCTGCCATACGTCCTCATAAATGAGGTTTACCCACGGTAACCGCGGGCAAGACAACTTTACAGAAAATCGGGGCAAGAATCGAATCGTCCCCGGACAGACGTGATTGGGCCTACAGTCCGGCGTTCACGCGACGCTCGATCTGGGCATAGAACGCGTCCGCCTGATCGTCAGTAACTGAGCCGAGGGCGACGGCGTGATCCAGTTCGGACCGCACCCCCGCCAACCGCTCCGAGCTGGCCGAAACAGGATACGAAACCTGGACCGACGACGACATATTGGCTGCCGCCGCTGGCATCGCGGAGAGGCCGGTGATGGACACCGCCGACGACGCGGCCAGGAAGGTCCCAGCCACGGCATGTCGAACTCGAACTTGGTACCGGACACGCGGCTTGCTGCTCATAGCTTCTTTCCTCCGGGGTGGTCACTGGAACCAACACTTTCACCGGCTGGTGTGAGCCGACACTGGGCTTCCTGTAGATCAGCTGGGAGCCATTTGCAGCAGCCCAGTGGCGCATAACCGATTAGGCTTGGACCAGATCCTTCTCACTACCCCCTAGGAGACATTGTGGCGAGCGAATCCACTTTCGATGTAGTTAGCAAAGTAGACAAGCAGGAAGTTGCCAACGCCCTGCACCAGGCGCAGAAGGAGATCGTCCAGCGCTACGATTTCAAGGGCATCGGCGCCGAGGTGGACTTCAGCGGTGAAATGATCCTGATGAAAGCCAACTCCGAAGAGCGTGTGCTGGCTGTCCTCGACGTCCTCCAGTCCAAGATGATCAAGCGAGGCATTTCGCTGAAATCACTGGACACCGGTGAACCTTACGCTTCCGGCAAGGAATTCCGCCTGGAAACCACCATCAAAGAGGGCATCGCCCAGGATGTGGCGAAGAAGATCAATAAGCTGATCCGCGATGAGGCGCCAAAGGGCGTCAAGTCCACCATCCAGGGCGACGAGCTGCGGGTCAGCTCCAAGTCCCGCGACGATCTGCAAGCCACCATGGCTCTGCTGAAGAACTTCGACGAGGCTGACCTGCAGTTTGTGAACATGCGCTAAGGCACCAGCTGGCCATTGAGGTGGCGCTCCCGTACCCGGGAGCGCCACCTTTTTTGTGCTCTTTCCGATCCCCCTCTTCGGTTCGCTGTGGAAGTAACTTTGGTCAAACCTTTGACATTTGTTACCTGTGTCACTCAAACTTTGAAAACAAAAGTTGTCTGGCAGGCTACAAGGCGGCGAATCGTCGTCGACCTTTCGAGAGAAGATCGCACTCCATGACCGAAAATCAAGACTTGACTCACGACGACGTCGCAGCCGCAGCGGCTCACGTCGTCGCAGCATTTTCGCGGACCGACACCGCAACGTATTTTGCATCCTTCAGTCCCGATGCGACCTTCGTCTTCCACACTGAGAACCGAAGGCTCGAGCGGCGGTCCGAATACGAGGCCCTCTGGCAGTCATGGCTTGCCGAGGGCTGGCAGGTCACTGAGTGCCTCAGCAGTAACCCGTCCATCCAACTGCTGGGCGACACCGCGGTGTTCTGCCACGACGTCACGACCACCTTCAACACCGGAGAGACCACGGTCGAACGCGAGACGATCGTCTTCCACCGGTCCGACGACGGGTCCATCCTCGCCGTCCACGAACACTTATCCCCTCTTCCCAACTCCCCCGAAGCCAGGTAACCACCATGAGCACACAGAGCACCGGACGTACCGGCTCAGCATTTTCCCGGCTATCCAATCATCTTGAGAAGAATTCGGAGGGCTTCGGCCCCATTCGAGGCACCCTCGGCGCCGGCCGTATGGGCATGATCTGGCTGGCCGCCAACCTGGTCGTCACCACCCTGCTCACCGGGACACTGTTTGTTCCCGGAGTGAGCTGGCCCCTCGCCGTCGGGCTGATCATTCTTGGTACAGCCATTGGTGGCGCCGTTCTGGTGTTGGTGGGCAACATGGGTACCCGCACCGGGCTGCCGACGATGTCGCTGACGAAGGGCTCCTTCGGGCTCCGCGGCTCCTTCCTCCCCGTCGCCGCGAACGTGATCATCCTGATGGGCTGGAGCTGGGTTCAGGCCATGCTGGCCGGAGTGACGGTCAATTTCCTGGTGGAGCAAGCCACCGGCTTCTCCAACCCCATTCTGTTCTCGGTGCTGTGTCAGCTGCTGGTGGTGTGCCTGGCGATCTTCGGTCACGCCGGCATCGCCCGGGTGGAGCCATGGCTTGCCCTGGTCATCCTCGCCTTCATGGCGTACATCTTCGTTACGGCGTTCACCACCTTCGCCCCCTCGGAGTTCATTGACCTGCCAGCCGATCCGGAACTCGGCTGGTCCGGGGTGGTGGTACTCGACGTCGTCATCGCCACCGCAATCTCCTGGACTGTCCTGTCGGCTGAGTTCAACCGTCTGGCGAAATCCCAGGCCGCAGGCATGATCGGTTCGGGTATCGGCTACCTGCTGTCGACGGTGCTCGCTATGGTGCTGGGCGCCACCACCGTGGCGTATCTAGTGCTCGACGGCGGCGAGGCCGTCGCGTTCGACCCCACCGCCATTGTTGCCGCCTTTGGAACACCGCTAGCCGTGGTCATCTTCCTGTCAGTGATGGCCACCAACACCATGGTGGTTTACGGCATGGTGTCCTCGGTAGTGAATATGGTGCCGTCCAGCAAGGTCAAGTTCCTTCCTACGGCGCTCGTACTGGGTGCGATCTCGATTGTTGGGTCCACCTGGTTGGCTTTGCTGGATCAGTTCACCTCGTTCCTGGTCCTCATCGGGTCGCTGTTCATCCCGGTGTTCGCTGTGATGCTGGTGGATTACTACATTGTTCGCAAGCGCCACTACAACAAGGACATCCTGCGTGGCACCGGCGGAGACTACTGGTACTTCAAGGGCGTCAATATTGCCGCGGTGGCCGTCTGGATCATTGGCGCTACTGCGTCCTTGATCCTGACCTATTCATTGCCAAGCCCGATCGGCGCGACCATTCCCACCTTCATCCTTTCGGCCGGGCTGTACCTGGGGTGGGCCATCGTGGCCAAGCGGATCGTGTCCGGAACGCCCCAGCATTCGCACCTGAGCGACTCCGAGTCGCCAGCGAACGCGGATTCTGGACGCCGTGCGGCTCGTTGATCTATCGCATCCCATTGTCAGTGGGATGCAGGTCTTTCCCGGTGACCCTGAGGTGACGATCACGGTTGCGGCCGAGATCGCCGCCGACGGGTTCCAGGTAGCCGAGGTGCATGCGGGCACCCACACCGGAACCCATCTGGATGCACCGTTGCACACGGTGCAGGGTGGCTCGTCGGTGGATCAGATCGACCTCAGCCGGCTGGTCGGCGTGGCCCGCATTGTTCGGCTTCCGGTGGTCGATGCGGGTCACGTGTTTGTCTGGTCCGACGTCGAGGCACAGCTTTCCGATCTGGATTCCGTAGCGATGGTGCTGTTCCACACCGGCTGGTCGCAGCACTTCGGCACCGAGCTGTACCTGCGGCATCCAGCGTTCGACGCCGACATTGCGCTTGGTTTGTTGGATCGCGGTATTTCGGTGGTCGGCGTCGATACCCTCAACCCGGATCTCACCGACCTGTCCGGGGCTGAAGTGGATCTCCCCTTTCACCGGGCATTGCTGGGCGCCGACGGTGTGATCGTTGAGAACCTGACCAATCTTGCGTCAATCGATTTTGCTGACCCGTGGGTCTCGGTGCTGCCGTTGCCGTTCGCCGGAATGGACGGTTCGCCGGTCCGTGCAGTGGCGATGAAGGTCGCCGTCGGGTAAGTGCTGCTCTCCTCCCTGCCGTCAATTCACGGTTCGGAGGGTGCTCAGCGGGCGGTCCGGGGTCTGATTTCCGGTGCTGATTTTTGGTGCTGAAAATAGTTGAAAAAGATTTTCTGGTGGCCCTGAATCGGCCCCTGTTTTGTCAGTGCTCGATGATGGAATGGAGGTATGAAAAGCAGTAAAGCTTCTTCTACCGGATCGGGATTCTTCCCCGATTCCGGCCCGGATTCTGGCTCTGATTCGGCCACTGATTCGGCTTCTGATAGCGGGTCCGCGAACAGGTCCGCGGATGCTTCCGCGGGGGCGTCAGCGGGGGCTTCCGACGATCATCGTCCGGGTGGTCCACTCGGTGCCGACGCTGTATGGACGGCCCCAGGGGCAGAAGCACCGAATACTTTTGCTGATTCTGGATCTGATTCTGATGGCCGGGTGCGTTCTGGTGATGGGCGGCCGGCGTTGGCCGGGAAGGTGGTCCTGGCCGCGGTCGCCGGCCTGGATTCAGGCCAGACGCTGACCGTGTTGCAGGACCCTGGCCGGCTGCGGTCCTGGGTAGATGCGCAGGAAGCGAAGGCGGTCACCCATCTTCATGACCTCACCACCGAGGCGCACTCCTGGGTGGGTGACCCGGGGCATGCCCGTACGCTGAGCGCGTCGGAGATCGGTGCGGCCCTGCGCCTGCCGGAGCGCACTGCTGGTTCCCTGCTCGACCATAGTGAGCTGCTGGTCCGCGATTACCGGGCCACCCTGACCGCGTTGGAGGATGGCAGGTTATCGCGCCGTCACGCGTGGGCGGTGGTCGGGGAAGCGATTGGTATCCCGGATACCGTTCCCGCCGTGATGGCCGCATTCGAAGCCCAACTCATCGGTCTGGCCTGCAAGACCACGGTGGCGAAGTTTTACCGCCAGGCCCAACGGTTACGTGACATCTTCCACCCCGAATCGATCACCCTGCGGCACCGGAAGGCCCTCCAGGACCGTCGCGTGTATCTGGACCCGGCGCAGGACGGGATGGCCTGGCTCGCCGCCTTCCTGCCCACCGAACAAGCCGCCGGGATCTTCCACCGCGTCGACACCGCAGCCCGGGCCTTGCAGGGCCCCGACGAGGACCGGACCCTCACCCAACTCAGGGCCGATGTCCTCATTGACGTCCTCACCAGCGCCGGACCCACCGGACACATGAGTGACGCACCCGACCCAGCTAGCCCAGCTAGCCCAGCTGGCCCTGCTGGCCCTGCTCCTGCCGCTGGGACCGAACCTGGTACTGCCGCTGGGGCCGGCCCGGGTGCTGACCGGGCCGGGCCGGGAACAGCGGACCCCGGATCCCGGACGAACAGCGGATCCGGGACGGACAGCGGATCCAGTCAGCGGCGAGAGAGCAACAGCCCCAGTCAGTCGGGGGAGGCCAGCGCATATTGGGGTGTGCAGGCGAAGGTGTTTGTCACCGTTCCGGTGATGACTCTCCTCGGCGGGGACACCCCGGGTGAGTTGGAAGGCTATGGGCCGATTGATCCTGAGACGGCCCGGAAGCTCGCCGGGCACGCGCCATCGTTCACCAGGATCCTCACCCACCCCTTTACCGGGGCCAGGTTAGGCGCTGATGCGACCACGTATCGGGTCCCGCAGGACCTGAAGGATGCGGTCCGGGTCAGGGACGGGACGTGTCGGCATCCGGGATGTAACCGGTTGGCGGTGTTCTGCGAACTCGACCACACCACCCCCTGGTCCCAAGGAGGGACGACCAGCTACGGGAATCTGGCGGCCCTGTGTAAACGTCACCACATGTTCAAAACCGAAGGCTACTGGCACTACCAACAACCCGACCCCGGGACCATCATCGCGATCTCACCACTCGGCGAAACCTACCTCACCACCGCCGACCCACCACCAGCACCACCACCCGACATACCCCCGCCCTTCTAGTGATCTGTTTCGGCTAGCGACGCCTGTCGGTAAAGGCACAGTGGCGACGACCTTTTTGCCCACACGCGCTGCCCGCACGCGCGTCTCGAGCCCACCGCTCAACTGTGAGATCGGACGACTTGCCATGCTCAGGCCGCCACGCCCTCAGCCCACCAGAACTAATCGATCGACGGCAAGGACGAGCGTCAGGGCGTGCATGTGATTCCTATCACCTAATTAGCTAATAACGCTCGTCTTTGGCATAGTCGGGCGCTGCACTCAGCAAATTCCAAGAAAAATGTGAGAGGACCCCGTCATGCCCGACCAGACATTCCAAATCATCGCGATGGTGATCTATATGAGCGCCATGCTCGGAATCGGATGGTATGCCTTCAGGAAGACCTCGGATCTCGACGACTACATGCTCGCCGGCCGTGGACTCAAACCGGGTGTGGCAGCCCTCAGCGCCGGAGCCTCAGACATGTCAGGATGGCTCCTCCTCGGACTACCGGGAGCCATTTATGTGTCGGGTCTGATCGAAATCTGGATAGCCATCGGTCTGACCGCCGGCGCATGGCTGAACTGGAAATTTGTCGCCCCAAGACTGCGCAGCTACACCGAGGTCTCGAACAATTCCATTACGGTGCCAAGTTTCCTTGAGAACAGGCTGAAAGATAAGTCACGGATCCTGCGGGTCGTTTCCGGAATCATCATCCTCGTGTTCTTCACCTTCTACGTCTCATCCGGGATGGTGGCGGGCGGACTCTTCTTCGAAAGCTCCTTCAACTCCAACTACACCGTCGGCATGATCATCGTCGCCGCGATTACCATCGCCTACACCCTGTTCGGCGGCTTCATGGGAGCAACCTACACCGACGTTGCCCAGGGCGTGCTGATGCTGGTGGCCCTGATCCTCGTTCCGATCATCGGTCTCATTGAGGTAGGCGGCTTCGGCGGCCTGACCGATTCCATCCGCGAAGTCGATCCATCCTTCCTGAACATCGTCGCCGGCGGATCAACGGTAGCCATCATCTCGGCGGCATCCTGGGGTCTCGGCTACTTCGGACAGCCACACATCATCGTTCGGTTCATGGCGATGCGCACCCCTCAGGATGCAGTTGCCGGACGCCGGATTGGTGTGGGCTGGATGGTCTTGACCGTTATCGGCGCCATCTCCACCGCACTGGTCGGCATCGCCTACTTCCAGCAAAACCCGAACCTGTCACTCACCGATCCGGAAGCAGTGTTCCTCGACCTGTCGCAGGCCTTCTTCCACCCCTTCGTGGCGGGCATCATCCTCGCGGCAGTTCTCGCGGCAGTCATGAGCACCATCTCCTCACAGCTCGTGGTCTGCTCATCGGCACTCGTTGAAGACCTCTACAACATGGTCTCCAAACGCACCCTGACCAACAAGCAGGGCGTTGTCCTTGGCCGTCTCGGCGTCCTGGTCGTGGCAGTTGTCGCAATCGTCCTGGCCTCCGGCCGCAGCGAGTCAATCCTCTCCCTGGTCGCCTTCGCGTGGGCCGGCTTCGGTGCCGCATTCGGTCCAACCGTCCTGCTGGCCCTGTACTGGAAGAAGCTCAGCATGCCTGGCGCCCTCGCCGGCATGGTTGCTGGCGCCGTCGTGGTCTTCGTCTGGGGCAACTCGCCCCTGGCCGACACCATGTACGAGATTGTCCCCGGCTTCTTCCTCAACCTGATCGTCGCCATCGTGGTCAGCAAACTCACCTGGAAGGCAAACGCCGAGATCGAAACCGAATTCGATCTGGCCGTCAAAGGCACCCGCTCCTTCAAGCGGATCGCTGCTGAAGACAAGGTCACCGTCTAGGTCAGCACCAGAACAACCGCACGTACGACGACGGCGGGGGATCCCCCCCAAGGGGGCGACGCCGTCGTCGTCGGTTGCGAAGAAACCCCCCCAAATATGGCATGCCCCCC